>CAZTPB010000018.1:0-6391 GCA_964614555.1 uncultured Bacteroides sp. | reverse complement strand
TCATCCGCACCTTCATCCGCACCTTCAGCATCCGCCGTCTGACTGCCCCACAACATCCAGTCAACAGCCGTGGGCTGCATCGAACGGGTAGCTACCGTACGGTCCACATTGCGAGTCACTTCGGGTACAAACCTTACGCGGACCGACCTTATCTGGTTGGCCGATACCTCATTCTCCGTCGCCACACCAAGCTTCTGACTGTTGATGGTGTATCGGAAACTTCCCAGTCCTTCCAGTGCCACGCTTCGTCCTTGTGCCATGAAGGTACTCATCACCGTGCCCAACTCACTCAGCACAGCCAGCGTATCGGCCAAAGTCACCGTAGAGCGGTCGCTCAGAGCCTTACCCAACTGCTTCGTAGTCACCTTCTTGCCCACTACCACAGCCTGCGGATAGTAGAGCCCGCTCTTCTTTTGCAATCTTGCCTTGTAAAATGCCATAATACAAAAATCTCCTTTCTTTTTTTTAAAAAATTGAACATAAATAAATCATTACTTCCATCCTCCCTTCCACGACCCCCGTATTCATTGCGTCACTGTACGACGTTCATTCCACGAGTGAACCGCAATCGTTGTACCACTGTACGCGAGCCTTTCAGGGTTGAAGTCCGGCAGTAACCGTGCACGCATCTCCCTTTCTTCGCCGTAAAGATACCACATTTTTCCCACCCGATGCGCACTGCATCGCGCTATGGGAAATAAGTCGCGCTACGGGGAAACAAGTCGTTTTTAAGGAAGAAAAACACATCGTCTTGCGCCCCAAAAATCAGGGCACAGATAATTTTGATATATGGTAAATTATTCGTATCTTTGTAGAGCAATAAAAAAAACGACTAAAACAAAAACAAAATATGAAAAGCAGAAACAAATCCTACAGCAAAGGCGAACTGGCCATGCTCTATGCCCCAGACATCGCCCCATCATCAGCCTGCAAACGTTTGGCCGCATGGATGCTCCACCACCCTACCCTTATGACCGACCTCCGCAAAACGGGATACACCGACAAGCAGCGCACCTTCACACCCCTACAGGTAAGCCTGATATTCGAAGCACTTGGGGAGCCGTAAGGCTGCCTACCCCTAAAACACAGGCTTCACCAATTCCACCCGAAGGCCGAGTGCCTCGATGATGCGATAAAAAGTGCCAACACTTGGAGTGATAATCCCATTCTCCACCTTTGAAATATACGACTTGGTGGAATTGATTCGTTGGGCCAACTCGGCTTGCGTCATTTTCACCTCTTTGCGTGCATCAAGCAGAATCTGTCCCGAATAGAACGAATAAGCATCCTCTTCGGCCTTTGCGCGTTCGGGCGTACCCTGTTTGCCGAACTTCTTGTCCAGCACAAGGTCATAGTCAACGAGTTGATGATTGTTTGTCTGCATAATATGCCTCCTTTATCTTTAATGCTTTTTCTATTTCATTCGATGGTGTCTTTTGGCTTTTCTTTTGAAACCCGTTGAACAATACTACGATTTTTCCATCATCAAATATGAAGAACACCCTGAAGATGTTTCCACCGTATTCCGTCCGTAGTTCATACAACCCATCTTTTATGAATTTGACGAACTTTGTTGACAATCGGTCTTGCGTCTTCAGAAGCAGAAGGCCATATTGAATCTTCTCCTGCTCTTTTTCCTTCAACGTTTCCATAAACGCTTCGAAGTAACCGCCGTATGTCATTATTCGTCTATTCATGCCGCAAAGTTAGGGAATGTTGTCTGATAATGCAACTTTTTATGCATTTATTTTCTTGGCAGTATTGTTTTTAATATTTTTTGGGGGTCGGAAAGTCTTTAAAGGATTCAAGTTTTAGGGTTCACACACTTTTGTCATGCTGAGCGAAGCCGAAGCATCTGGAAACGTAAGCGCGTTGTGTGATTCGTTAAGTTGTTAAGTTGTTAAATGTTTAGTTTTGTCTTTTTGCACTGTATCAAGTGTACAAAAATAGAGAGCAATATATGTAAATATAATTCATTATAATATATCTATATTATAATCCCAAAGGATGCTTATAGCGTGTGCGACATGCAAAAAATGAAAACTTAACACTTAACAAACTTAACACTTAACACATTTCCCAAAAGACAAAAGTGAATGGAGGAATGAAAATTTCAGTTTTTTCCTTTGTAATGCAATAGCTTTCCCCTAACTTTGCGGATTGAACAGAAAACCGTAAAGAATATGACAGAGATATCACAGCTGCTGGCAAGGATAAACAATGACCCCGCCTATTTGAAAAGGATGAATTGGAAAGAAGAGACCATGCGCTTCAGCGAAAGGCGTATGGAGGAAATTGCATTAGGGATTGACGACGATGAAGTTTGCGACATTGCGGTCGGGATGATGATGGAGTATTTTTCGCTTGCGAGAAGAGAGAGAATTCAAGAAAGAAAAAGACGTCAAAGTAAAAGAGATGATTTGACAGTAGAAGAAAAACAGTATATTACACACTGTGTTGAAAACTTCCTAAGGAGAATTAAGGATATCCGTGAAGAGACGGCGACGCAAAGAAATCATCTGAAGGAATTGAAGAACAAGTTGTCTGTTCTTGAAAAAAAATATCAGGAAAAACAAACTGACTCCCCCGCGCCACCAAAGGATACCCCATTGACAGTTTCTGATGTGAAGATGAAAAAAGTGTTAGAGCAACTCATCAATGCCACCGACAACGAAGGCTATAAGATGTTTACTGACCAACAACAATGGTATGCTGTGTTCAGAGTGCTTTCAGAACAACACGGCTATCCGAAAAGCATGAAGGACTTTTGCAGAATAATGTCAGACATGGGTATGGAGAAGACTCAACCACCATGCAAATATGAGAGCGTAAAAAAAGCGAAAATCACACCACAACTTTCCTGTAAAACAGAGCTGTGGAAAAGCTATTTGAACAAGGCCGGACAAAAAGATAAAAAACAGATAGAAATTGCGCTAAAACTAATGGAATTATTAACTGAAACAGAGCTGTAATTCCCCTGCTCATTCCCTTTTCCCTAAATCATTCCCCGACAAGTTTTTTTCTTGCCGGGGCTTTTTTTTATGCGTAAACTTGCACTCGATTTCCGATGAGCACTGCAATGTCGCATGTGTTTTTAGAAACGGGAACACTAAATTATGAACAAAGTCTATAAGCAATTTTGCCTGTTCGCCGACCTTAACGGCGAGAATGAGAACGGACTTCACGCAGCAGCAGTGGAAGAAGCAGTAGAGAATAGTATTAATATAATAAAGGAAAATTGTATGGAAGAGAAAATGGAACCTGTGTGCGACAGCGTCGTAAAAAGAATCCTTGAAAGCGAACCACCCACTTACCGCATCGCACTGAGCGAGGCGAAGCAGCAGCCCAATCGCGGAAAAGTGTACACACGTACATTAGAGGACTACGACGAGATTGTCAGCTCCGAATGGTTGAAAAAGATGTTTGATGAAATCAGAGCGGGCAATGAAGCACTGAAAATGTGGCTGCCTTTCCGATTGGCTCACTATTGGAAGACGATAGAGAACCAGCGGAAGCAAGAAGCTATCGTGCGGCGGAGCTTTCTTCGTCAGACTACAGTGGATGTGGATGACCGCGAATATGTAGAGAAAGCCATCGAGCGTGCTTACGAGACAGACAAGCAGGAGGGACTGTGGAAAGGCCACTTGCTGCACATGGAATATTCGGCACACAAGAAACTCCACATAGACATCCGCATACCGCGAGGTATGACCATTGCCGAAGCACAACAGGAGTATTGCCGGGTGATGGGTATCCCTTACGACGAATCATGCACTTCGCCCGAACGGATGATATACCTTTCGCCAATAAGTGAGGAAATCTATCGCAGTCCTGACTGGTATCGCGGTCCTGACGAAGAACTGGATGAAACCGTCCCCAACTGCGACGGACAGGATGCCATGTTCAAAGGAAAGAATGAACGGAGCTATACCGGTCACACTCAGCCAGACAAAAACGACAACGCTGTACAAGAGGTATTACCCGTGCCTCCAACCGAAGAATCGGCAGACGGAATCATGTACAAAGGCTTCACGATAAGGGAGATTGTGGAGAAGTACTGGGCACTGAACAACGATGGTGAATGTCCTACCGAAGGAGACCGCAATACAAAGACTTTCGAACTGGCTTGTGCGCTTCGCCATATCTTAGGCTTCAATCGCGAACTTTTGAACAAAGCCATCCCCAACTACGATGGTTTTTCACAAGAAGAAAAGATGCTATGCATCGACAATGCCTTGCACCAACCGCGGACGTACCAACCGCTGAAACTGACCAATGTGCTGGAAGCCTTGAAAGCAGAGCAAGCCGAGGAAACCGGACAAGAGCAGGATTCGGAAGAGGCAGAACAAACAAACAACTTGCGATATGCAAACCGTCTGCCGAAGAAGATGGGGCTTGGCATAGATGCTGCACTCAAATGGCTGAAAAAGGACTTGCACATGCCGGCATTGATAGCATTGGCTCCAGCCTTGGGTGCTTTGCTCACACACATAAGGTTGTTGGTGTTCGGTGACATGAACACACTGAACCTGCAATCCTTCATCGTAGGCGAAGCCGGTACGGGCAAACGAAAATTTGTACATATCATCAATGCTTTGATGAAGCACTTCTATGCCGAAAGCAGGGCTAACCTTGAAGCCAACAACAAAAACCGCAAAGAGAGAGCGCGAAAACGCAATACAAAGGATGTGCCGGTGTTTGACTTGCTGCCCGAAAGAGCGATACCTGCACAACACTCGATGGCGCAAGTGCTGGACATGCTCCATGCTGCGAATGGAGATTGTTGTTACACGCTATCCGAAGAAGCTGACATCATGACCGGTAACGGGAAGCAGGCTTTTGCAAAGACATCTGCTCTCAGACGCGTTGCCTTCGACGGAGGTTCGTATGAACAGGCTTACAAGAGTGATGAAGCTTCGCGGTTGTTCATCCCACATGTGCGATGGAACCTTACCCAATGTGGTACACCCGATGCACTTCTCAGAGCTTATCCCAATACGACTGACGGTGAACTTTCGCGCATAGCCATAGCTCCCATGCCCGACAACACGTTTGATGCCCTTGTTGTAGGTCGTGTATTCGGAGAGAGAGAGTGTGAGCCGTTGGAGAAGTTGGGAAGTTTGCTTCCTTTGATGCAAGGCGATGTGAAGTTGCCAAAGCTTGAAGAGCACGCATTGAAGCGGATAGAAAAATTCCGCATGGAATGTCTGAAAAACGATGACCGCGTAGCAGCCCGTACACGTATGAGAACACCAGTTATAGCCATGCGTATGGTGTGTGCCCTTACGGCTTGTTCCTTCGCTGCCTATCTCGTTGATAACATCGACAAGGCCAATCAAAAACCCGATTGGGCGGATGGTGCACAGACGGCAGAGGAATACTTGAAGCAACACCCCGAAGCTACGGCAAAATACATGAAACGCGTGCAGAACAAAAGCATGATGGCCCTATATGATATTCTGACCGAATACCTTACGGAAACAATGCTCTACTACTTCCGCGGACGTATTGAAAAGTCTTACCAAAGCGAAGATTATCTTCCCAGCGGACGGACGAAAAGAGGCAAAAACGATGTGGTGTTTGAAAAACTTCCCCAAACGTTCACCCTTAAAGAAGCTGCCGCAGCCAGAGGAACATCAAGTGCAGGCAATAAAATCAGAGGCATGGTGTACCAATGGCAAAAGCAGGGACTCGTCAAGAACATCGACAACGGAAAATACGAAAAAATATCAAGCCGTTAAAAAGTTAAAAAGTTAAGTTCTTTTTTCTTTCATTCCGCCCTTTCATACCATCTGTGTATGGAGGGGCGGATAACCATTCAAATACCCCCCAACAAACTATTTCAAGCGCAAACAACGAAAAATACCCCATTCGCTTTTGCCGTTCAAGGATTGAAAGAGAGTTGTGTATGTTTCTTTAACCTCTTGTAGCTCGGAAAATGTTGTTTGCCTACACGGCTACCATGTCCTCTTCTTCTTTCATGACACCGATAATGTTTGTACCGAGTGCTACGGAGATTTTGGAAAGTGTGGCCAACGTAAGGTTATGCGTACCAGAAAGCCAACGGCTGACCTCCGTTTCACTCTTCCCCATCAAACGGGCAAAGTCCTTTTGTGTCATTCCTCTTGATTCAAGAATATCGTAAATGCGGTTAGCTATGCCGACGGACAGTTCCATCTGCTTTTTCATTTCGGATGAGATTGTTCCGCGAATTTCGTTCATGATGGCATTCGTTTCCATAATCTGTTCCTTGTATAGATTATATTCGTGCGAATATACACATATAAGTTTATTCTTCTTGCCTATAAGCTGTTAAAACTTTCATCATATATATATATTTAGTGACATTAAAAAAATAACTTGCATCAGTTTTTATAGACATTGCTTTTTC
>CAZTPB010000017.1:0-19814 GCA_964614555.1 uncultured Bacteroides sp. | reverse complement strand
TGCCAACGAAGTATGTGTCCGTGGCCGATTCAATATATACTGAATTTGAAAAGAAGACATACTGACTTTGAAAAGACAGTGTGCAGAACTTGGGAAATAAAGACAAATAGAAAATAGATAAAAAAAGGAAAGACAGTATGAAGAAAACTCTACTAACAACAATGTTGCTCGGCAGCTGTTTAACCATGGCACAAGCCCAGCAATTGGCATTCCCCGGAGCCGAAGGTTTCGGAAAGTATGCTGTAGGTGGCCGTAACGGTACGGTCTATCATGTGACAAACTTGAACGACAGCGGTACCGGTTCGTTGCGCGATGCTGTGAGCCAGTCAAATCGTATCATCGTGTTTGATGTGGCCGGTGTCATCAAACTGGAGAGCCGTCTGGTGTTCAAGAACAACCTGTATGTAGCCGGACAGACTGCTCCGGGTGAAGGTATCACAGTGTATGGCAACGGAGTCTCCTTCTCAGGTGCCGACAACACGATTGTGCGTTATCTCCGTTTCCGCATGGGAGTAGGTGGAGACTCCGGTAAGGATGCTGCCGGTGTGGCCAATGGGACGAACATGATATTCGACCACCTCTCCGTATCGTGGGGTAGGGATGAGACCTTCTCAATAAGTCCTGATGGAAAAGGGGACTTGGGGAACATCACCATCCAGAACTCCATCATAGCCCAAGGGTTGCAGACACACTGTGCCGGTGGACTGGTGCAGGCTGACAACATCACCCTCTATCGTAACCTCTATGTGGACAACGATACCCGAAATGCCAAAATCAAGGGAAAGAACCAATATGTGAACAACATTGTCTATAACTGGTCAAGCGGCTGCTTCATCATGGGTGGTGATTCAGAAGGGACACACTATGCCAATGCACAAAGCAACCTTTTCATCAATGGACCCTGTGGAGGAGGTAATGCGTTTGGCGGAGCAAACTCTGACTTTCATATTTATGCCACGGACAACTGGCAGGACAAAGACAAGGACGGGACGTTTGACCCTTACGAAATTCCGCAGAGTGAATACACGGGTGGTCCTACATTCATGACCTCTCCGATGGAATCCTATGACTTGCCTATTGTAGCAGGAAATACGCTGTTGGAGGAATCTCTGCCCACTGTGGGAGCTTCGTTGCCCTACCGTGACTACGCCGACTGGTATGTGGTGAACGAAGTGAAGTCGCTCGGAAAGAAAGGCGCTTTCATCTCCCGTGAAGAGAGTCTGCCTTTCGGTGCTCCAACCTCTTGGAGTCTTTGGGGAGGCAATAAAAAGGCCGATACCGATGGCGACGGTATGCCTGATGAATGGGAGAACGCCAACGGTACAGACCCTGCCAAGAACGATGCCATGACTATCGCTGACAACGGCTATGCCAACATCGAGAACTATATCAACAGCATTACGGTGGCCGACCGCGAGGCCTATCTGCGTAAACTGATTTGTCTGGAACTGACCACTCAGGCACAGGATGCACTCACATTCTCGTGGTGCAACTACACAGATGGAGAGACAGGGGTCAGTGTAGAGTTGCTGCAAGATGGCGAATTCAAGGAAATAGCCCGTCTGGAAGCAGATGCCGAAAGCTACAGACTGGAAGGATTGGAACCGGAGACTGCTTATACAGTCCGCCTGCGTGCATTCGACGATAACGGCAACTACTCTGAATATTCTGACGAACTGACCATGAAGACCAAACCGCTGGCGGTAGAGATGGTGGACGTGGAAAACTATGTGGCAGACTACAGTTGGGCTGTGGGTGCCGGAAACTGGGATATGGCTACCGGCAACTGGTATGATGTCAATGAGATAGAGGGAATTTATGAAGATAATTCCAACGTGCTCTTCCAACCTGCCGGAACCGCTTATGTGACATTGAATGAAACTGTTTCTCCGGCTTCTGTGGTAGTAGGTGGCGCTGATTCCACCATCATTAGCGGTACGGGAGCCATTGCCGGTGCAACTTCAGTGAACAAGACTGGTGAAGGGGTGCTGGTGCTCAATACCACGAACAGTTATACCGGGCAGACGGTGCTGCACGAAGGAACCATCGAATTCAATTCTTTAGCCAACGGAGGTGCAAACAGTGCTATCGGTGCCTCTTCTGAATTTGCCCAGAACTGGATTTGGAACGGTGGAACATGGAAATATACGGGTGGTAATGCCACCACTAACCGTCAGGCTTTGGCTTACGAACAGACTGAGTTCAACATTGCCAACGGGGCAACAATCAAGACTGACGGACACATTGAGGGTGTAGGAGGTCTTACACTGAGCGGTAACGGACAGTTGACAGTGAACACCACCGACTTCTTCCAATACGAAGGACCCACTATCCTGAGAGGTGGTGCACTCTATCTGAGTTCTGTGGATATCTCCAAAGCCGGCATCGGAAATTCTTCCAAACTGGTATTTGCCGGTGGTACGCTGACCACCAAGGGAGAAAACAGTAACTACGAAACTTACAGCTTCCCCATTGAAGTGCAGGAGGGAACCACTTCGATATTCGCCCCGCACCGCAACTGCTACATCAAGAACAAGGTGACCGGTAACGGAACATTGCAGCTGAACATCCCTTATCTGAGAGAATATATCCAGGGAGACTGGAGCGGCTTTACCGGACGGTTGATTGCCAATGGTGTGAACAGCAATAATTCCGAAGGTTCCCTCTTCCTGCTCAACGAAAGCAAAATCAGTATTCCCAATGGTGTGGTAGAGCTGAAGGGCAATGCCCACATGGCCGGTTGGAGCACCAATTGTGAATTCGAAATTGGAGGTATATCAGGCGATGCCGGCACTTATATCCGCGGCTCCAGCAAGAATACTGCAGGATTCACCTGCACGTGGACTGTGGGTGGAGCCAATACGGACGAGACTTTCCGTGGCATCATCAACAACTTGTCAAGCAGCAGTACGAAAGAAGGAACCGTGTCTATCGTGAAGAAAGGTAGCGGTGACTGGCGCTTGACAGGAAACAACGTATATAAAGGTACTACTACCATCAATGGTGGTCGTCTGATTGTCAATGGCACTCACACCGGGACGGGAGCCGTCACAGTGAACAATGGCGGTACGTTGTCCGGTTATGGAACACTGCCCGGCAAGGTGACAGTGAAGAGTGGCGGTACTGTATCTCCCGGTGACACGTTGGTAAAGACATCCTTCACGTTGAAGTTGAAGGGCGGTCTGTCAATGGAAAAGGGAGCTGTCATTTCTATACCTGTCGAAGTCTCTTCGTCCGGATCGGCCACTGTCTGCAAACTGGTTGTCACCGGTGTGATGGCTCTGAATGGAGTGACTTTGAATCTTGATTTTGCCGGCGGACAAGAGAACATCATCGAGGGTACCAGCTTCTATCTCTTCAATATGGCTAACGTGAGCAGTGTCATCGGTGATGGCGTTGTTGCCATCGAACCGGCAATTCCGGGCGAAGGATTGGCGTGGGACACATCCAACCTGCTGACGACCGGTCGATTGAATGTCGTTGCAGCGACCTCTATCGGAGAGAATGTGGCTGAGAATGTATCAGTATGGCCCTTGACGGTCAGCAACGATTTGCACGTGAAGGCTCCGGAGCACACACAGGTGACGGTGTATAACCTGGTGGGCAATGTGGTGGCCACTACCACTGTGGCAGGTGACGAAGCTGTCATCAATATGTCAGCCTGTCCGGCAAACCTCTACTTGGTGAAAGTCGGTGATGGCAAAGTGTATCGTGTAGTGAAAAAATGAATATAGAGAACAAGTAATAATAAGGCCGTACTCCCTTCCGCCGGTAGCCGCTGAAGATGAATTCTGGGATAGTGACTCCCGCAGTCGGTATGCTTTCTGATGGAGGGAGTATGGCTCGAAAGAACAATAAAATAAAGAGAGAATGAAAAGTAAAAGATTCCTGAAAGGAATGGCTTGGGGGCTCTTGTCTCTGCCCCTTGCACTCTGTTCGTGCGAGGAAGAGATGACGGATGACCCGCATTACAAGCCGCAGGTTCGTACGGGAAGTGCTTATCAGCAGTTGCAAGAGGACGGGAAATATACCATCTTCTTGCAGGGGGTGGACTTGGCCGGGTTTGCGGGGATTGTCGATGGCAAGAACCTGATGACAGTGATGGCTCCGGATGATGCCGCTTTCCAGAAGTATTTGCAAGAGCAGGGATTCTCCTCTATCCAGGAGATGTATGAACAGGATCCGCAGTCAGTTATCCGTCTCATCGGATTTCATCTGATGTACTATTCGTACGATTGGAACAAGCTCGTCAATTTCCGTCCGTTGGAGGGCGATGGCGCAACAGAGGAGGAGAGTAACATGAATGCCGGCCTCTACTTCAAACACCGTACACACAGCAGTTCTCCCATTACTCTGGAGTACAATTCCGTGCTGGGTACAGAAGTGAAAGTCTATCATTTCGACCGTCTGTTGCCGGTCTTCTCCAGCCGTCTGTTCCAAACTTTGGGAATTGATGCCAAAACCAACTATGAATATTTCTACCCGAACAGCACGTGGACGGGCAGCCGTGAAGGCGGTGGCTTCAATGTGGCCAATGCCGGAGTATTGGATGAAGAGAGCGTAATTACCGACAACGGCTATCTTTATCATATCGATCAGGTGCTTGATCCGGTGGAAAGCCTGCATGCGACATTGAAGAGCAATCCCAAATATTCCAAATACATCGAATTGTATGACAATTACACATCGTATGTGGAAAATGTCGATTTGTCAACAGACTTTGGTGACGGTGATAAGGTCTATCTGCATTCCCACAATGCTTCATTGCCTTTGCCGAATATTGCTTATGAATGGATGAGTCCCTATTATCAGAGCTTCTCCACCAACTGTGTGCAGGGATATACTATTTTTGCTCCTACGAATGAGGCCATTACTGAATTCTTCAATAGCTATTGGACTGAGGAAGGAGGCTATACGAGTTTCGATGAACTCGACCCGCTGATTAAGGAGTACTTCATTATGCAGACATTTGCCAATACGTTTAATCCCGTTTTCCCATCGATGCTGAAACCTTCTTACACCACTGTAAATGGGAAACCCTATGTGACGGACTATTATGAAATGCCGATAGACATTGATCCGGAGACTGTGACTGACCGCTGTGTCTGCTCTAACGGTTTCCTTTACGGAATGGATAATATGGCTGTGCCTTCCATCTTCTCGTCCGTAGTGGGAGCTGCTTTCAACCATATGGCTTACCGCAATTTCCTTTATGTACTCTCCACTTCCGGTCAAATCGGTTCGTTGGCCTCCGACCAGATGTCATTCATTGCAATGATGCCTGATACCACCAAGTTTGCGGTGGATGCAGCCAACATGCCAATCCAGAAGTCAGGAAACTCCTATGTCATCAAGGAATGGGACGATGTGAACGGAGTCTATGGTGATATGTCATCTTCTACAGCTCAAGCTATCGTGAATATGCATGTGGCTCCTAATGTGGAAGAATTGCCTCTGACGGGGACAGCTGTGGTTGAGACCAATACTCCCTTCAACTATCTTTTTGTGAGGGATGGCAAGGTGACGACAAACTATCTTTTCAACAATTACCTCTCTCCTGAATATGTCGGCGACCCGTTTGTTCCTTTCAAGAAAGTGTATGAAGGAAGCAATGGTACAGCTTATGCATACGAAGGGAAAGATCTCTTTCAGGCAGGAACGGGTGATGGATTGGAGCACACGTTGTCAGTCTGCAACGATAAGGACTATCCCTACTACCTCTTCTCGCAATTGTTGCAGAAGGCCGGTATGGTGCAAGAGGGCAAGTTACCTTCCATTGTTCCTGATGAAGAAACGCGCTTTATCGTATTTGTGCCTACCAATGAGGCCATCAAGAACAATATCGAGAATATTCCCGGTGCTTCCAGCCTGAAAATTGCAGATGATTATCGTATATCGGGTACTGTGAATACGAGTAATAAAGCACTTTTATCCGCTTATTTGCGCTCTTACTTTATAACCTCCATACTGACACCGTTTGCCAAGTATCCTTATGTGGGTGCCGGTGTACAGGGAACGTTTGCAACGTTTGGAACCAACCAATTGAATCTGGTTGATACAGGCAGTTCTTTGCAGGTGAATTTTGTAGGAGGAGAGAGTGAGACTCCTGTCAATGTGGTGGAAAATTACGGATTCTTGCCGTTTGCCTATCAGGACGGATGTTTCCATTTCATTGAAGATATCCTTAAATAATAGAGTGAGTTTATGAATAAGATAAGATATATAGGATTGTTGATGGCTGCATTGTTGGTAAGTATCAGTGGAGCCTTTGCCCAGAACGTGATCCTGACCGGTCAGGTAACAGAAATGCTGGGCGGACAAAAGGAACCGATTATGGGAGCCAATGTTGTGGTGGTGAACAAGGGTGGCCGCTATCTGGGAGGAAACATAACGGATATGGACGGAAACTATAACATCACCGTCCCTAAGAATGAAAAGGACCTTCAAATCCGTTTTTCGTATATCGGTTTGAAGACCAAGAATGTTCCCTATACGGGACAGACGGTATTGAATGTGACGATGGAAAGCGAAGCTACGGAATTGGAAGTGGCACAAATCACAGCCAAGAAGATTGAACGTGATGAAATGGGTGTATCGTTCCTCGAACAGACTGCAGCAACACAAAAAGTGTTGATGAATGAACTGGTTGAAACCACTCCTGTAACTTCGGTTGAAGAGGCATTGCAGGGACAGTTGGCCGGTGTGGATATAACCTTGGGTGGTGATCCGGGAGCGCGCAGTGCCATCCGTATCCGTGGTATCAACTCGTTGAGTTCTTCCAGTGAACCGCTGATTGTAATCGATGGGGTGCCTTATCCCACAGAAATTGCCGATGACTTTGAGTTTGCAACGGCTAATGAAGAGGATTTCGGGGCACTCTTGAACATTTCACCTTCTGACATCGAATCTATCGAAGTGTTGAAAGATGCTTCTGCTACAGCCATCTGGGGTACGCAGGGAGCCAACGGTGTCTTGCTGATTAACACCAAGAAGGGTACAGTAGGACGTACCCGTTTCAATTTTGTATCCAAGGCTACGGCCAAATTTGAACCGGCTTCCATCCCTTTATTGAATGGAAAGCAATATGTGGCCATGATGCAGGATGCCATCTGGAATGCTGCCAATTCGAAGGGACTCCAACAAGCTGCCACTGAGTTGGACTTGCTCTACAACACGTATGAAATAGGCTACAATCCCCAATGGACCTATTTTGATGAATACAATGTGGATGTCAACTGGCTTGACCTGGTGCGTCAGGATGCCTATACGTTTGATAACAGCATCTCCATGTCGGGTGGTGGCGACAAAGCTACTTACCGCTTCTCATTGGCCTATGTGGATGAGATGGGTACCACAATCGGCACGGATATGGACCGACTGACTGCCAAATTGAATATCGGATACAACTTCTCCGACCGTTTGCGGGTATCAACTGACTTCTCTTTCAGCCAGACCAACAAACAGGCAAATGTGGCCGATGTGCGTAGTGAGGCTATGCGTGCCATGCCTAACAAAAGTCCCTATTACATCGATGATGAGACAGGCGAATACCGTCCTGTCTATTTTGCCCGCGAAGATTACACGGGAACAGCTTTCGACAATGACAAGTGGGAAAAGGCCAAAAATTTCAATGCTTTGGCTATGGCCGAAGAGGGATTCAACAAGACTATGCAGCGTGAAGAAAAGGCTACGTTGAATTGGGAATACCATTTCCCCTTCAAACTGACTTATAAGGGATACGTTTCTCTGAATATGCGTACGACCAAGAATCGCCAATTCCTTCCACAAGTGGCTACAGGTCTGTTGTGGACTGATTCCAATGCCAATGCCAGCATTGACAATCTGTCAGATGCCTTGACTTTGCAGACCAGCAACACGTTGCTCTATATGAACACCTTTGCCGAGAAGCACCAGTTGATAGGCACCTATGTGTTCCGTACCTCAATGAGTACGAACTCAAGCTACTCCAGCAAGACTTCGGGCAATGCATCCTCCAACATCTCTGACCCGACTGCAGGTGGAAAGGTCGCAAGTCTGTCTTCCGGCCAGTCTGAAAGCCGTTCGGTATCCTCCATTTTCCAATTGGTTTATACTTATGACCGTCGGTATGTAGCCAAAGCAACCCTTAATACAGAGGGAAACTCTGCTATGGGTAAGGACAAACGGTTTGCCAATTTCCCCTCGTTCGGACTCAGTTGGAATATCAGCGAAGAGCACTTCTTAGAGAATGCGACGTGGCTTTCTGACACTAAATTGCGTTTCGGATTAGGATGGAGCGGTAAAGCCCCGAGCGGAACGGCCTACTATTTGGGAGCCTATCAGGCATTGGGGGCTTATGGCGATATGGCCGCTATCTCGCCTGTGCGTATGCAACTCGACAAGCTGAAATGGGAATCTACCCGTGAGTGGAACATCGGTTTCGATATCCGTCTCTTTGACCGTTTCACCTTTAACGTCGATTACTACAACCGCTATACGAGTGACCTGTTGCGGGAAAAAGTGAGCATCTCTACCATTACCGGTTTCTCACAACTCCGTTGGTACAACTCCGGTGAGTTGAGCAATCAGGGTTTCGAGGTTCGTTTTGACTATCAGGTGTTCAAGAACAAGGATTGGTTAGTGAACGTGAACATGAATGCCAGTCGCAACATCAATAAGGTGGAGAAGCTGCCAGTCAACATGAATCAGGAAAACTACAAACGCGAGAATGGTGCCTATGCTGTGCGAGTGGTAGAAGGAGACCCTGTAGGTTCGTTCTATGGTTACCGCTATAAGGGAGTCTATCAGAATGTGGAAGATACGTATGCCCGTAATGCAGAAGGGGACATCATGTACGACATCCAAGGAAATCCGATTGTGATGCAGAACATCGATACCCAGTGCTTCCCGGGTGATGCAAAGTACGAAGACATAAATCATGATGGTGTCATCAACGAGTCGGATATTGTCTATTTGGGTAACTCCAATCCGCTCTTATTCGGTGGTGCGAATTTCACAATCAAGTACAAGAATGTAAGATTGAACGCCAATTTCTTCGGTCGTTTCGGACAGAAAGTCATCAATAAAGCACGTATGAATCTGGAAGGAATGCGTGGTACGGATAATCAGAGTACGGCTGTGCTGAACCGTTGGAGGACTGAAGGTGACGACACTGATATACCGCGTGCTCTTTATGGCATGGGTTATAACTATTTGGGCTCTGACCGCTTTGTGGAAGACAACTCCTTCATGCGTCTGAAGACCCTGACTCTGTCGTGGGATATACCCAAGAAATGGTTGAAGAGTGCCGGCATAGAACGATTGCTACTCTATTGTACGGGATATGACCTTCTCACTTGGACTGACTATTCAGGACAAGATCCTGAGGTGGCATTGGATCCGGATCCTACCGAACCGGTGGCGGACAACAACAAGACACCTGTGACCAAGCGTGTGACTTTCGGTATTAACTTATCATTCTAACAGAAGGGAGGAAAAAACAATGAAAAAGATATTTTCCATCATCATAATCAGTGCGGGGTTTCTCTGCTCTTCGTGCAGCGACTGGCTGGATATCCTGCCTAACAACGAGCAGGTGACCGACCAGTATTGGAAATCCAAAGAGGATGTTGAGGCAGTGGTGGCTTCCGGCTATTACTATATGCGCTCGAATATCACCAAAATGGTGCAGTTGGGTGAGCTGCGTGGAGGTACGCTCTATACAAAGGGTACTGTTTCTTGGTCTAGTGGAGCCGAGAAAATGCAAGACTTCAACCTGCAGCCTACATACAACATCTGCAAATACGATGATATATATAAGGTGATAGGTATGGCTAACTCTGTGCTGCACTATGCAGCCGGAGTACGCACACTGGATGATACTTATACGGAAGGTGCCTTGAAATCGCATTTGGCTGAGGCTTACTTCATGCGTGCCTATTGCTATTTCCTGTTAGTGCGAAATTGGCGTGATGTTCCTTTGGTGACTGACGCTTTTGTGACAGATGCGGCAGAATACAATTTGCCCAAATCATCGGAGAAAGAAATCATAGCCCAGATCAAGAGTGATTTGTTGACCGCTATCGAGAGCGGAGGTGCCAAGACCATTTATGAAGAGGAGTGGCAGACAAAGGGAAGGGTTACCATTTGGGCTTTGTATGCACTGATGGCCGATGTGTGCTTGTGGGATGAGGACTATGACAATGCCATCATCTACAGCAATGCCATTCTGGAGGTGCCCGAAGGAGATACTTCCATCCGGCCGAGATTCATTCAGGACCCAACCAAGTGGTTCGAAATCTTCTATCCGGGCAACAGCAACGAATCCATCTTTGAACTGAACTTCGACTATGCCCTCTATCAGGAGACCAACTCATTTGCCTATACTCTCAGCATCGCTTCGGCCATATCCAGTGGTTTCGTCCTGACCGAGCGTACAGTGGATAAGGTGAAGCTGGAGGCTGCTGAAGTAATCAAAGCACAAGGCAATGTGGTGCCAGACCGCGTAGGACGTACCTTGATGGCCAGCGTCATCTATCCCAACATGGTACATCCTTATAGCGACTACAGCCGTCAGCAAGATCTCCTTTTGTGGAAATATCATGGAACGAATGTGGTGGATGTGAACAATTTCCGCGAACACCTCGATCCGAACTTTATCATATATCGTGTAGCTGAAATTATCCTGATCAAGGCTGAAGCTCTGATTATGAAGGGAGAGTCGGGCAGTGCGGAGTGGGCTTCTGCCGTAGCCCTGATCAATCAGATTCGTGAGCGTGCCATGTTGCCCGGATATGACGAACTGACAGCACAAGGATGGTCCAAATTGGAGTTTCTGGATGTGTTGATGAACGAGCGTGAGATGGAATTCCTTGGCGAGGCCAAACGCTGGTATGATTTGTTGCGTCTGGCAAGGAAGAACAACTATGCCAAGGAGTATAAGGAATACTTTATGGCCGAAGTGCTCGAAGGAAACACCACGACAAATGACCAGTGGATCCAGTCGGTGTTGTTGGACAACAATGCCCTCTATTTGCCTATCTCCCAAAGTGAGATTGATGTGAATCCCAACCTGGAGCAGAATGAGTATTACACGAACTAATAATTCACAGATGAAAAATATGAAAAAGTTGAAAGACAAGATATGTACAAAGGTTTTTGCGCTGTTGGGGGCAGCATTGATGATAGCCTCTTGCGAAGACCCTTATGAAGACAGCACCTATATCAACGAGGACAATTTGCCTCCTTTGGCATTGACTATGGCAGCCGATTCTACCGCAACAGAATGGGTGAAGGTGTTGAGATATGCTGGTATGTATGATGCGCTGAACTATGCATTGGATCCCTTCACTGTGTTGTTGCCTACCAATGAGGCCTTGGAATCGTTCTATGCTGTCAAGGGGGTGAACTCCATTGATGACTTGGGAGTGAAATTTGCCAAAGACCTGGTGCTGACTCACACGATTGGAGACTCTCTCAAGGTAGATGATTTTGTGAAGTATATATCAGCTTCGGGTGGTGCTGAATTAAAGAATCTGGCCGGAGAGAAATTGAGCGTCTTCATGGATACTACAGAAGCAGGTAGTTTCTATTTGGTAAATGAGGCCGTGACCTCTGTCAGTCATGTGTTGCAGGCCGAGATGCCGGCCTACAATGGCTACATTTATCGCATGGATGCCGTCATCAATCCGCTGAACCAGTCGGTGTATGATCTTTTGCAGGCAGGTGGAAACACCGGAGATGCCAACCGTTTCGGTATCATGAAGCAGGCATTGGAACTCACGGGGTGGGCAGACTCACTCAGTGTTATCCAAGATACCCTTTGGTACACATCCGGGAATTACGGTATCAAACCTCGCTATTACACCCTGTTGGCTGTGGCCGATGAGACTTTCCAAAAGGATGGCATAGGTTCGTTGGATGCCCTGGTTGCCAAGTTGGGTGCTGCGGCTGATTACGACTCTGAAGATAACGAACTGAACAAGTATGTGGCTTACCACATACTGAATGCTACCAGTGACTGCTCTGACCTCCTGAATCCGTTGAATGTGTACGTAGAGGATGCAGAGACCGGTGAACTGATTCCTCAGTTGGCAGACTCGGTGAAACTGATAGACACCAGTGCTGAGAATCTCATACTACAGTTGACACGCCGAGGAACCGCCCCTGATGTCTCCTATGTCTTTAACGGACAGGCAGAGTCTGCCAGATTCCTTACCTCAAACTCGGATGTCTTGGCAAAGAACGGCTATCTGCATGAACTGGATGCTTATCTGCCGGTGTGGGAGCCTGAGCAGGCATTGGTTGTGTGGGATTTGGCCGACTATGTGTCTGTGAAGACCGTTGTGGAGGCTTTCGGTGAAATTTATAGGCCTACCGAACCTGTATCATCTGAGTGTAAAGTCCCTCTGACCTCACTGACTGATGTCTATACCTACGAAGTGGGTGGTGATGGAGTAGGGGGCAACACCTATTACAATGTGACCTATGTGAACTGCAAGAAGAACCTGAGTGATGCCTATAATTGCGACCGTGTGGTATTCAATCTCGGTTACATGGGATGGGCACAGATGAAGACTCCCACTTTGGTGCATGGCAAGTATCGTGTAGAGTTGGACTTTGTCTATACGTTTGACCACTCATTCATGCGTACGATGTCTGATGGCAGCAACGGTGGATTGTTGAAGATGAGTTTTGATGGTGAGCATGAGATTATGACTGCACCTTATGCCAGCGTTTCCAAAAACTCTGTAGGAATCTATTCGACTGTACTCTACGATGAAATAGAGTTTGAGACAACATCGAACCATCTGATGAAGTTCATCATAATGGATGCTGCTGCCAGCAACAACAGCAAGTTCAGTCTGCAGATTGATTGCATCCGTTTCATACCAATAACAGAATAACCTTGAATGTGACATATGAACAAAAGAACAATGAAATGGTATCTGCTTGCAGCATTGGTCTTGCCGATGATGGGCAGCTGTTCCGATGAATGGGACGACCATTATGAAGATACAAAAATTGAAGTGAACAATCCGGCCTTGAAGGAGGTAGAACAGACTACCGAGCAATTCTTGAGCGGAGACGAAGCTTTTGCACAAATGTATGGTTTCTTAGGTGAACAAGGAATTTTTTCCCGATTGGCTGAAAAGAATTTGTTGCATACCATGCTGGTGGTGAAGGATGATGCCTTCTCGTTGGAAGGTATAGACACCGATAATGCCAATGAGTTGTTGCAGTTAGCCAACTCGCACGTGTCAGACATTGCTTTGCCTCCTTCTAACCTTCACGACGGAGACCGTGTGATGATGTGGCACCAGAAGTTCATCTCAGTAGCTGTTGACACTGCCAAAGTCTCAACGGATGTGAGCCGTATTTCATTCGGAGGGAGTGCAGTGAGTGAGATAATCAAGACGACTGACGGATATATCTATGTCATCGATAAACTGATACATACCCCCAAGTCGTTGAAGGATCTCATTGATGGTTTGGATGAAGAAAATTATTCGATATTCAAACAGTTGGTGCTTGCTTCCGGTGGACAGGAATTTGATCGTGCTAACAGCAAGCCTATCGGTGTGGATGCGACTGGAAATACAATCTACGACTCAGTGTTCATCTATACCAATGAGTTTTTTGATGCTAAGAACTTCGATCTCAGTTCTGAATCGTTGACCGCTACAGCTCTTGTCTTTTCGGACGATGTCATTCATGCAGCCATGGCTGATGCTGAGGAGAAACTGGCTGCTTGGGATATGAAAGACCGTAACGGTGACGGACAAGAGTGGACAGAGGAAGACAAGGACATTCTTCGTAATTGGATTCTTGAAGTGGCCTTTTTCAATCAGCGTCTTACACCTGCAGAAATGTCAGTTGATGCAGCCAACCATCTGACTTCCATATACAAACGCCAATGGCGAACCGAAGTACAGAAGGTGGATGTGGAGAATATGGAAGAGGTGTCGAATGGCGTGGTTTACTACGTGACAGATTTTAAGATTCCTAACAATGTACTGATGTACCGCTTGAAGGACTTCTATTACTATTACGAAAATTGCGATGACATCGGAAAAGCCAAGTATTTCGTTGCTACCAATCTTTCCGGTTTCTCCTGTAATACAGATGTTGCAGCCTGGACACCGCTGGAAGGTGTATGGCCGAAGGTGGAGAATCGCGTGCTGAACTGCAGTGTGACAGATACCTCACTGGATGGATGGGCATTGGATTTCACTTTGCTCAAACGAACTTCAAATGAGGATGGTGCTTATGAAGTGAGACCTTATACGATTCCTCCCGGCACTTATCGCTTGGCTATGGGATTCAAACAGAACCTCGGCCTTGATTTGCAAATTGAGGTGTTGGTGAATGGAGCACCGGTGGCAGAAGCTACCACTATCAATGTGGGATCAGCCACAACTTATCATTACGATCGTGGAGCCACTTTGTCCGATGCTTATCCTGAAGGTTATGCTGAAGTGAAAGATGAACTGACCAACAGCAAGAAGAACAACTACGACACCGACGGAGGATTGGTCTATGAAGAGATTACCATTCCCGATGTGAAGGGAGACGGTGCACCGACAGAAGTAGTGATACGTGTGAAGAACAGTAATCTGGCCGGTACGACCAAGACCATGTTCCATCATTGGTGTCTGCGTCCGACAGAAAACAACTATTAAATCAAGGATATTGAGATATGAAGAAAAATATGATTATGATAGCATCCTTGCTGGTGGCTTCGGTAGTACCGATGGCCGGTGAGGAATATAAAGGGGAATCTCCATTGGCAGCATCTCCTCAAGAGACTTCTGTCACAAAGAAAGAGACAGTCCGGCTGAAAGGTGTGATTCTTGATGACCGTAAGCAGCCGTTGGCTGAAGTGGTGGTCTCATGCAATGGACGCACGGCACGCACGACTGCTGAAGGACGTTTTGAGCTGGAGAATGTAAAGCCTGAAGCCGATGTTATAGTGTGGGCTGACGGATATTATTCACAAACAATACCCTTGAACGGGCGTTCTGAATTGACAGTCTATCTGATACCTACTGACAAGTATGGTTACAACGAATCGGCAGTGCAAGTGCTCTCGGATGTGAAGGATGAGGCCATTCATGAGGCTGGTGACTACAATTTGAACAAACGTAATTTTGCATACGGTTCTATGACCTTGGAGGGAGCCATGAAAGGAGAAATTCCCGGTCTGCAAGTGACATCCAAGAGTGGTATGACCGGTGAGGGAGCCTATTTCAATCTCCACGGTGTACGTTCTTTGTTGGCGGACAATGCTCCACTGATTGTTATCAATGGTGTGCCCTACATATCGAACAAGAATGAGTCGTCCATGATAGCCGGTTATTCGCGCTCTATTTTTCAGGCATACAATGTGCAGGACATCCAAAACATTACTGTGCTGACGGGAGCAGAGGCTTCTCTCTATGGCTCGATGGGTGCTAACGGTGTCATTCTGATAGAGACTGATGGTGCCACATCCGATGATATGGACACAAAAATTTCCTATTCAGGTATGTTTGGAGTCAATTACAACGACAGCCGTTTGCCGCTGATGAATGCCAAACAATACAAATCCTATCTTTCAGATATGGGTATGACCTACTATGACAATATGGAGACTTTCTTCAGTAATTTCCCCTTCTTGCAGGATCCTAATTGCGCATATAGTTACTTATATAATAAGGATACAGATTGGCAGGATGAGATTTATCGTACGAGTATGAGCCACGACCACCTCTTCCGTGTGGAAGGTGGTGATGCCATCGCCAAGTATGACATATCTCTGGGATATACACGTGATGAGGGTGTCATCAAGAATACCAATTCCGACCGTTATAGCATCCAGATAAATACCAATGTGCTGGTGAGCAAGCAGTTTGAAATTGTAGCATCAGTAGGGATGGCCTATCTGACGGGCAAATACCAGCCGCAGGGACTTTCATTGGAGACGAATCCTGTGTTGGCTGCTTATCGTCGTGCTCCAATCTTGAGTCCGTTCAGTTGTGATATGAACGGTAACGTGCTTGACACCTATTCAAGTTATTATTTTGGAGCAAATACAGGAAGTGATTTCATTGTCAGCAACCCGCTCTCTATCGTTGAGACTCTGAATGCTGAAAATCATCAGTTTGATGTGAATGGCAAGGTGCAACTCACTTACAAGCCCAATCCTTATTTCTCTGCCAATGCTGTGGTAGGTCTTTACTATAATTATAATAAGGAAGAGACATTTGTGCCCGGTATCAACAACACGGACATCGTGCCTGTGTTTGACCAATATGGCAGCGCGGAAAACAAAGTGCTTGTAGGAACTTCTGAAACGATGAACTTTTTTACAAACCTGAATGCCGGTTACAAACGCAAATTTGGTGGCAATCTGTTCAATGTTCGTGGAGGAGTGCAGGTACTGACTACCAAGAGTGAGTATGATGCCGGTTCGTCGCGTAATACACCGAATGACTTTTATCAGAATCTGGACGATGCCACAACTGCTATCGGACGCTACATTGTGGGCTATAACAATGCTTGGAATTGGATGAATGCCTATCTCCATGCCGACTATACGTTTGACAATCTGGTGCGTGTTGGTGCTAATGTATCTATGGATGGAGCCTCTTCTACTGGTAAGGATGCTACCCGTTTGGGATTCTTCCCTTCGGCCAATGTTGTGTTGATGGCCAAGAACTTCAAGCTCCTTCAGGATGTTGAATTTGTCAACAAATTGGATGTCTATGCAAACTACGGTTTGACAGGAAACAGCCAATACAGTTCCAAATTAGGAAAGTACTATTATGTCAGCAGTTCATATCAGGGTATATCCGGCTTGGTGCGTGCCAATGTGCCCAATACAAAACTTGAGTGGGAAAAGGATTTGCAGCTTTCTTTCGGTTTGAATGCTTCTTTATTCTATAACCGATTGAATATTGGTGCCAAATATTATAGCACACAGGCAACAGACGTGTTGATGGTAAGTCCCAATTCATCGGCTTATGGCACAGGAGCCTATTATTGCAACGATGGTGAAATAGACTCAAAGGGATTGGAACTTTCGTTGAGCCTCACACCAGTCAGAACACGCCATTTTACATGGACATTGGGTGGAAATCTCACCACAGTCAAGAATGAAGTGAAGGCTTTGGGTAAGGTAAGTGAAACTCTCTCTACCCTCAGCGATGATGCAGAAATCATTACCCGTGTAGGAGAAACACCTTACAGTTTCTATGGATACAAGGCATTGGGTGTATTCTCTACAACAGAAGAGGCTGCTGCAGCCGGTCTTGTCAACAAGAACGGAGTGGCTTATGTTGCCGGTGATGTACATTATCAGGATGTCAATCACGATGGTATCATTAACAACAAGGACAAGCAGGTAATCGGCAAGGCCACACCTGATTATTTCGGTAGCTTCTACAACCATCTCCAGTACAAAGGTTTTGCCCTCGACTTCACATTTGTCTATTCCGTAGGTAACGATGCCTATAATGCTGTGCGTCGTGTGACAGAATCTGCCAATGATTTTGGTAATCAGAGTAAAGCTGTCATCCGTCGTTGGAACATGGAAGGTCAGGTGACTGATATGCCTCGTGCACAATGGGGAGACGTTGTGGGCAACAACGATTTCTCAAGCCGTTGGATAGAGGATGCCTCTTATTTGAAGTTGCGTGATGTTACCTTCAGCTATACTTTCAACAAACCTGTGTGGGACTTTTTCCAGGGAGGTACGCTCTATGTGACCGGTCAGAATTTGTTGACCTTCACAAAGTATCTGGGTCTTGACCCCGAATTCTCATATTCATACAATGAGGCAATGCAGGGAGTTGATTATGGCAAAGTTGTTTCTCCCAAATCAGTAAAAGTTGGTGTTAATTTGAAATTCTAATGAAGATTATGATAACGAAAATATGCAAAAAGATAGCGTTTCCTCTGATGACACTTTGTCTGGCTATGGGAACCGTTAGTTGTGATGACTTCTTCGAACCAGAGACAGATGATGTCTTGGATGGTGATGACTATATGGCCGAACAGACCGAAATGTACACCGGATTCTTGGGTATCATGACTCGTATGCAGGCAGTGGGGGACAAGGCCATCTATCTGACTGAAACACGTGGCGAATTGCTTGAACCGACAACCTATTCGACCTCAGACCTCATCTCTCTCTACAACTACGATGAGGATTTGTCAGGCAATCCCTATGCCGATCCGGCAGGATATTATGATGTGATTATTGCCTGCAATGATTATCTTGCCAACATCGAAGAGTTTGGCAAAATGTATCCGGAATTGTGGGATGAAGAGGTGTCTGACGGACTCATCAGTTCCACTATCCGTCTGAAGGTGTGGGCTTACCTCACTTTGGCTGAGATTTATGGTCAGGCTTTGTGGTTTGATGACCCCATTACAGAGATTCAGGATTTGACGAAGTTCGAGTTGCTTGACAACGAGGCTGTTGTCGGTAAGTGCCTGACCCTGTTGGAAGAGGGGTACAACGGTGTACCTGCCGACATCGTATTCTCATGGTACACATGGTTGGATCCTGATACACCTTTGGGTGAGAGTGTATATCGTTATTGGGACTATATGATTCCCACATACGAAGGGTTGTATGCCAAATTGGCTTTGTGGAAAGGGGCTTTCCTCCAACGCGACGGTCGGGACGATGAAGCGGCACCTTATTATGAGAATGTGGTGGATATGTTGGCAGAAACCATCAACCAGCATATGTTGACAGTGAGCAATCAGGAGTGGAATCGTAGCCAGCTTTCTGCACCGCGTAACAAATATTGGGCCAGCGAAGAGCCGACAAAGTTTCAAGCCGTGTCCGTATTGAAGTATGACTATACAGACAATCAGACAAACAGCCTGATGAAGCATTTTAATACGCAGTATCCGAATGACTATCTGCTTTGCCCCTCTGACTCCGGATTGGCGCGTTGGAGTGACCCCGTGTTCAATCCTGGAGCATCAACGGGCGACTCACGTTTCGGTGTCAACTTCAAAGAAACAGCAGCAGGGTCGGGACGGTACTATGTATCAACTTACGTGCGGACCAACCAGCAACCTTATCAGGATGATACTTACATCTACCTCTTCCGTGCCGATGAATATCACTTTTTCCTGATCGAAGCATTGAATAACTTGGGACGTTTTGTCGAAGCAGATGTGCTGATGAATAAAGGACTTAGTGGGTATGCCGGTTCTGTTGGAGTCAAGTCGGTAGAAGCATGGACTGAATATCAGCAGACAAGCGGGTTGTTCCCCGAATTCTCGAGTCTGTGGATTGGCGGTTTGGACGGCTCTCACAAATATTCTAACGACGGTATCCGCAATGTGCTCGGTCTGAAGGATCGTGCCTTTGTAACCGATGAAGAGGCTGACCAAACTGAGGCCAAGAAGGCTAACGATCTTGCTATTGCCGATGAGCATATGTTGGAATTCGCTGTAGAGGGGAAAACCTATCCGGCTCTCATCCGTATAGCTACTCGATGGAATGACTTTTCTATTGTGGCCGACCGGGTGGCTCCCAAGTATGGTGTACGTGCTGCCGAGATTCATGCTAAGATTATGGCTGGCGGTTATTGGGTTCCTTGGGATTTGCAGGTAAAGAGTGAATAAAAGAGAAATTGCATAACTGTCAGATTACATGAAAAATAGCATTATATATATAGGTATAGCCGCTACGTTCAGTTTTGTAGCTTGCCAGAGCGAAACGAAGACGCCCATCGACCGCGAAGCGTTGTTGGAGCGCAACAATCCCCATGTGACGGCGTTCGACACCCTGTCGTCGCTCACCGTGGGCAATGGCGGATTTGCCGTCACGG
>CAZTPB010000016.1:0-20112 GCA_964614555.1 uncultured Bacteroides sp. | reverse complement strand
CGGGCACGATACCCTCCACTGAATCAGTCACATACACCTGATTGCAATAGAGCTGAATCTTGTTCTTCTGCAAGTCGATGTTACTCTTGATTTTCGGGAAGTAGAGCACACCTGTCAGGTTGAAGGGGTAATCCACGTTGAGGTGAATCCAGAAGAGCGGTTCGTCAGACATGGGATAAAGGTCGCGGTAGAACTTCTTGTAGTCCTCGTCCTTCAAATCCTGCGGCTTCTTCATCCACAAAGGCTCGGTGTCGTTGATGACGTTGTCCTCAGCGGTCTCCACCTGCTTGCCGTCCTTCCACTCCTTTTTCTTGCCGAATGCCACGGTGACAGGCAGGAAACGGCAGTACTTGTTGAGTAGGGTAGAGATGCGGCTCTCCTCCAAGAACTCCTTACAGTCGTCGTCCACGTGGAGCACGATGTCCGTACCACGGTCGGTGCGTTCGGCCTCTTCAAGAGTGAATTCGGGGCTGCCGTCGCACGTCCACTTCACAGCCTTGGCACCTTCTTGATATGACTTGGTGATGATATCTACTGACTTGGCTACCATGAAAGCCGAATAGAAACCGAGTCCGAAATGTCCGATGATGGCATTGGCATCTTCCTTGTACTTGTCGAGGAAATCATTGGCACCCGAGAAGGCTATCTGATTGATATACTTGTCAATTTCCTCAGCGGTCATACCGATACCGCGGTCGCTGATGGTGATGGTTCCGGCCTCCTTATCCACGGCCACACGCACAGTGATGTCGCCCATTTCGCCCTTGAAGTCGCCCTTCGAAGCCAATGTCTTCAGCTTCTGTGTGGCGTCCACGGCGTTAGAGACAAGCTCGCGGAGGAAAATCTCATGATCACTGTACAAGAACTTTTTGATGACGGGGAAGATGTTCTCTGTCGTAACCCCGATGTTTCCTTTCTGCATAATACTATTCTTTTTATTCTATATTGTTATTGATTCGTTCGCACTGTAACTGTACCTATATGAACAAAAAAAATGCCAGAGTTGTTGCTCTGACATTTTGGCAGTATTCATTCTGCCTGTACTTTGTTTCACCTTACACCTGCTACGAAAGCGGCACCATTCTCAATTCCTCCTTCTCGGGATTACGTTCGAGTATAATGGTCGAACCGGATGCTATACTGTCATCCACAAGCAGTTCAGCGAGAAGATCCTCGACATAAGTCTGCACGGCACGCTTCAGGGGACGGGCGCCAAACTGCACATCGTATCCCTTGTCGGCCAAAAGGTCGCAAGCGGATTCAGTGAGCTGCAAGTGATAGCCAAGGTTTTCCACACGCTTGTAGAGGTGAGCCAATTCAAGTTCCACGATGCGACGGATGGCTGTACGGTCCAGCTGGTCAAAAGTGATAATCTCATCCACACGGTTGAGGAACTCAGGCGAGAAACGCTTGTTCAAAGCCTTCTGTATCACGCTACGCGACACCTCCTTGTCATCTTTGTCATGTGCCATAAAGCCCACACCCTTGCCATATTCCTTGAGCTGACGGGTACCCACATTGGAAGTCATGATGATGATGGTGTTCTTGAAGTCAATGGTGCGGCCATCGCTGTCTGTCAGCCGGCCTTCGTCCATCACTTGGAGAAGCATATTGAACACATCGCTGTGCGCCTTCTCAATCTCATCGAAAAGTACGATGGAATAGGGCTTGCGGCGAACACGCTCGGTCAATTGTCCGCCCTCTTCATAACCGACGTATCCCGGAGGTGCTCCCACCAGACGGGAGACGTTGTGCTTCTCCATATATTCGCTCATGTCGATGCGGATGAGGGCATCAGCCGAGCCAAACATATATTCGGCCAACTCCTTGACGAGCAAAGTCTTTCCTACGCCTGTAGGACCAAGGAACATGAAAGTGCCGATAGGACGGTTAGGGTCTTTCAACCCTACACGGTTACGCAGGATAGCCTTGACAAGTTTCTCTACGGCAGCTTCTTGGGCAACGACCTTCCCCTCCAATGCCTGACGCATCCCTTTCAGACGGGCACCTTCTGCCTGTGCCACCCGTTGCACAGGGATGCCGGACATGACGGAAACAACATCGGCTATATTCTCCTCGCCAACCATCTGCGGTGATTCCTGCTGCTGTTTCTCCAGTTCGCGCTTACGCTGCTCAAGCTCCTCTTCTGCCCGACGTGCCTTGTCGCGATAGTTGGCTGCAAGCTCATAATTCTGTATCTTCACAGCCTGGTTCTTCTGATTCTTCAGCTCTTCGATGAGTTTCTCCTGTTCTTCTATTTCCTGAGGGACACTTATATTAATAAGGTGTATGCGCGAGCCCGCTTCATCCATCACATCGATGGCCTTGTCAGGAAAACTGCGGTCGGTAAGATAGCGCTCTGCCAATTTGACACATGCCCGCAAGGCTTCGGGTGTATAGCGTACGTTGTGGTGCTCTTCGTACCGGTCTTTGATATTTTTCAATATCTGCAAAGTCTCTTCAGGAGTCGAAGGATCCACGATGATTTTCTGAAAACGACGCTCCAAAGCACCGTCCTTCTCGATGCTCTTACGGTATTCATCGAGGGTAGTAGCTCCAATACATTGAATCTCACCACGCGCCAATGCCGGCTTCAGCATATTGGCCGCATCCATCGTACCTGTAGCCGAACCGGCACCAACCAGTGTGTGGAGTTCATCGATAAAAAGAATAATCTCCGGGCTCTTCTGCAACTCGCTGATAATAGCACGGATACGTTCTTCAAACTGCCCCCTGTATTTTGTACCGGCCACAACCGAAGCCATATCAAGAGAGACCACACGCTTACCAAACAACAAGCGCGACACCTTCCGCTGGACAATGCGCAAAGCAAGCCCCTCCACGATGGCACTCTTTCCTACGCCCGGCTCACCTATAAGCACCGGATTATTTTTCTTGCGCCTGCAAAGAATTTGCGCCAGACGCTCTATTTCTTTTTCACGGCCAACGACGGGGTCCAGCTTGCCTTCCGATGCTGCACGTGTCATATCTGTACCAAAACTGTCGATGACTGGTGTATTGCTGCCACCCGACGAAGCCTTTTGTTGAGTGGCCGTTCCCGCATTTTTCTGCGATGAAGACTCTGGTGCATACCCGACACCGTCATCATCGTCATCATCGTCAAGTCCGAATCCCATTTGAGGCAGCGTTTCAGGAGCCACCTCGTTCAGGACATTCAAGACCCGACTATAATCCACATTACTTTCTTCCAATATTTTAGCAGCCATATTATCTTTTCCTTTTAATATTGCCAATAACAAATGTTCGGTATATACCTTGTCACTGCGATACAACCGAGCCTCCAATATACTCAAACGTAACAATCTTGAAGCCTCTTCGTTCAGTTCCAACTCTTCATCCACACTGAGGGGAGACCATTGATCGCACAATTTCTTCTCCAACTCTCGCTTCATGCCCTGCAAATCAACGTCCAATACATTCAGCACATTGATGGCACGACCATGCCTGGCACGAATAAGCCCTAACAACAGATGGGCCGGCCCGACAAAGTCGTTGCGCAAACGAAGAGCCTCTTCTCTACTGTAAGACAAAACTTCTGATACTTTCTGTGAAAGTGAATATTGATTGTACATAATATTACCCTTCTTTTTCTCCCATTTTTATCATTATCATCATTTCAAGCTGCAAAGATACACATAAATCTGCACCACACAACCAGATTATTCCTTTAATTATACTAACAAATCTTATGCCAAAGCTGCCATAAGAACAAATTATTTCATGTTTTCACTCTAAAAACTGACACGACACGACAAAAACAAACAATCCGCACAGACAAAGTTATGACCTTTAAAAGCCCTTAAAAATAACAAGGAAAAGAAGAAATTCGCAAAAAAACTTTCCCATATGACAAATTTGTAGTAATTTAGCATTGTTTTTTGAAGACAATCAAATTTTGCAAATTTAGAGTTATATTAAATGCTTGAACAAGACAGAATTAGGAAAATAAACATCGAGGAGGAGATGAAATCGTCCTACATCGACTATTCAATGTCAGTCATTGTAGCACGCGCCCTTCCGGATGTCAGAGATGGACTCAAACCCGTACATCGCAGAATCCTCTACGGAATGATGGAATTGGGAAATACTTCAGACAAGCCCTACAAGAAATCAGCCAGAACCGTCGGTGACGTGCTCGGTAAATACCATCCGCACGGAGACTCGTCCGTATATGGCGCATTAGTGCGTATGGCACAGGATTGGGCCATGCGCTATCCATTGGTAGATGGACAAGGTAACTTCGGTTCGGTAGATGGCGATTCAGCAGCAGCCATGCGTTACACTGAAGCGCGCTTGCAGAAGCTCGGAGAAGACATGATGCAGGATTTGTATAAGGAGACGGTCGATTTCACAAACAACTTCGATGACAGTTTGCAGGAACCTACCGTCATGCCTACACGCATCCCCAATCTGCTGGTAAACGGTGCCAGCGGTATCGCTGTAGGTATGGCCACCAATATGCCTCCGCACAACTTAGGAGAGGTGATTGACGGATGTGTAGCCTATATCGACAATCCAGACATCACCATCGAAGAACTGATGCAGTATGTGAAGGCTCCCGACTTCCCTACCGGTGGAGACATTTATGGCATGAGTGGTGTCAAAGAAGCCTATGAAACCGGACGAGGACGAGTGATAATAAGAGGTAAAGCCGAAATCGAAACAGGAGAGAACCACGATAAAATTATCATCTCTGAAATTCCTTACAATGTCAACAAAGCCGAACTGGTGAAATACATCGCTGATTTGGTAAAGGAAAAAAAACTGGAGGGTATCTCTTACGTCAATGACGAATCCGACCGCGAAGGCATGCGTATCGTCGTAGATGTGAAACGCGATGCCAATGCCAACGTAGTGTTGAACAAACTCTACAAGATGACGGCACTGCAATCATCTTTCGGTGTAAACAACGTAGCTTTGGTAGGCCCCTCAGGACAGCAACGCCCGAAAACTCTGAACTTGAAGGAACTGATCAAATACTTCGTCGAGCACCGTCACGAAGTGGTAATCCGTCGTACAAAACACGACCTCCGCAAGGCCAAAGAACGGGCACATATCCTTGAAGGTCTGATCATAGCATCCGACAATATCAATGAGGTAATTCGCATCATCCGTGCCGCAAAGACTCCCAACGAAGCTATCAGCGGACTGATGGAACGATTCAATCTCAGCGAAATTCAGTCGAGAGCTATCGTGGAGATGCGCTTGCGCCAACTCACCGGCCTGATGCAGGACCAACTCCATGCCGAATACGAAGAAATCATGAAGCAAATCGCCTACTATGAAGAGATTCTGGCCAACGACGAACTTTGTCGCAAGGTAATGAAAGACGAACTCATAGAAGTAAAAGAAAAATACGGTGATCCCCGCCGCTCACGCATCGTCTATTCGTCCGAAGAGTTCAACCCGGAAGACTTCTATGCCGACGACGAAATGATCATAACCATCTCACATATGGGCTATATCAAACGTACACCACTCAGCGAATTCCATGCACAGAACCGTGGTGGGGTAGGCTCGAAGGGCAGCGACACACGCGACTCGGACTTCCTCGAGTATATCTATCCGGCCACTATGCACAATACCTTGCTTTTCTTCACACAGAAGGGGCGTTGCTATTGGCTGAAAGTCTATGAGATACCCGAAGGTGCCAAAAATGCAAAAGGACGCGCCATCCAAAATCTGCTCAACATCGAATCTGACGATGCCGTCAATGCATTCGTACGCGTCAAAAATTTGAATGATACAGAATTCGTCAACAGTCACTACCTGATGTTCTGCACCAAGAATGGTGTCATCAAGAAGACCTCCCTTGAAGCCTACAGCCGTCCGCGTGCTAACGGAGTCAACGCCATTCTTATCCGTGAAGACGACCGCGTAATAGAAGTGCGCATGACTAATGGAAACAACGAAATCATCATGGCAAATCGCAACGGCCGAGCCATCCGGTTCAACGAAAGTGCCGTGCGCGTCATGGGACGTGTGTCAACCGGCGTACGCGGTATGCAACTCGATGAAGACGGACAGGATGAAGTAGTAGGAATGGTATGCGTGAAAGACCCTGAAAAAGAAACTATTATGGTAGTCTCAGAACAAGGATACGGCAAACGTTCAGACATCGAAGACTACCGCAAAACCAATCGTGGAGCCAAGGGTGTAAAAACCCTGAATATCACAGAAAAGACAGGCAAGCTCGTGGCTATCAAGACCGTAACGGACGAAAATGACCTGATGATAATTAACAAGTCTGGCATCACTATCCGACTGAAGGTTGCCGATGTCCGTGTGATGGGACGCGCCACACAGGGTGTCCGTCTCATTGATTTGAAAAAACGTGGCGACCAAATAGGTTCTGTCTGCAAAGTGGCTACACAAACAGAAGAGGAGGGGAGCGTTGATAACGAAGAAATGTCCAACGATGAACATCCGACAACAGAGAATAACAATTGATAATCCAACAACTAATTAAAACATAAATGATTATGAAAAAAGTATTGTTTTCAATCTCATTGCTGATGCTTTCATGCATCATTGTCTTTGCGCAAGCAGACCCGAAGGCTTACGACAAAGAATTGAAGAAAGCCCAAAAAGAAGTAAAACAAGCCCAAACATTGGCCGACACTCAAGGGGGGGACCTTAATCAGGCACAAATGCTGATTGACGGTGTCATGAAATATCCCGAAATCACCGCACAACCTGATGTATGGAATGCTGCAGGTACCATTCAAAAGAAACATTTTGAAGCCGAACAACAAAAACTCTATCTGAAACAAAATGTTGACTATAACAAGATGTATAGTAGCCTCTACAACATCTATACAAACTTCTTCAAGTGCGACTCTGTAGAAAAAATTGCAGTTGACAAAAAAGGACGCCCTGTAAAAGTGAAATTTCACGAACCGAACAAACAGTTCTTATTGGGCTATCGCGGATGGCTCATCAATGGTGGAGCAAAATACTACAGCGAAGACAAAGACTATGAAAAGGGATTGAAATATTTTACCATGTACCTCGAATCAGCCAACAACCCGATGTTGGCAGGTGACTCCGCAATAGTTAACGACACACTCATAACCATGGTTGCATATTACGCCAGTATGGCTGGCAGACAGCTAAAATACAATGATATAGTGCTCAAATACACACCTATAGTAAAGACTGATGAGGAATACAGCCGCTACGGTTACGAGTTTGCAGCAGCTGCTTATCAAGAAATGGGCGACACTGCCAAATGGATTGCAGAATTGCAAGAAGGTGTGAAGCTTTTTCCTGATCATAACTATTTTGTAGGAAATCTACTCGACTACTATAACAACTCTGGAAAATACAATGAGGCTCTAGAATTTGCCAACAGCATGGTAGAAAAGAATCCTGAAGATTCATTTATGCAATATGTGAAAGGATATCTTTGCCAAAACCTGCTGAAATACGATATGGCAATCGAAGCATATAAGGCAGCAATTGCCATCAATCCTAATTATGCAGAAGCCAACTCAAATCTTGGTTTAGTATATTGCCTGCTTGCCAGAGATTTCGGTGAGAAGGCTTCATACGACATGAAGTCAGCCCAATATAAGAAAGATCAAGAGACTTTAAGAAATTACTATCGTCAAGCTAAACCATACTACGAAAAAGTTCGCGAACTGAAACCTGAGAAAAAAGAATTATGGCTGAACGGTCTCCACAGTATCTATTATATGTTGAATATGGGACCTGAACTCGAAGAAATTGAAAAAATAATGAATACCGATAACTAAAAATATTATAATGAACTTATTCGGTTAGTCCGCTTCGTAAATTCTAGAAAAAAGCGTGTTGGGACGAGGGTACTGAAAAACCCTTCATGTCAGGACATCTTCTCTGAAGATTAACAAAAAGCAGATTGCATACAACCGTTACATGCGGATTTGCAATCTGCTTTTTTTATTTCTTATAATGTTGTAGGAGGGCGTTTGGATGCGTCTTGTTTCATATACAAAACAATATCACTAAATACCACAAATAGCTTTTATTTTATGTATTAAACATAATTGTGATTATAAACTTAATATAAGAAACCATGAAAAGAGGCAAATAAACCAAACCCACGACAAAACACATTCTTATTTCATTAAGTCATATTGATGTAGAAACGTCTTTTTAAAGTCAGCTGAGAATCTTTATACTTTCATAAGATTGGAAACATCCTTTTTTATACAGCAGGCTGCATTGTCAATCGCAGCTGGCTGGGATTGGCTATACAGCCTGCTGCGATCGCCCACGTAGCCAGCTGCATTTTAAGAACATCTTGAACTTTATTTCCACCTCATTTGTTGTCATGCCATCATCAACCTAAAACTAACGGATTTATGAAACGAATGATTCTTTTGGCTACATTTGTCTGCATGATGACAACTGAGGCCGTTTGGGCACAATCTACCCGAAAGGAACGTGAACAGGCATGGCGCGAAGCACGGGAAAAAAGACGTGCTGAAGAGCGACAATTAGAGGCTATACAAGACTCGGTGGCCTATGGAAAAGCACTTAAAGCCCTGCAAGAAGGCAATTGGGTAATGGAGGCTGACAACGTCATATTCCGTAACGGCCTAATGCGATTCGTATCCTCTAACACCAATTATGTGGCTGTGCAAGAAGGACAAGGTACAGTACAAACAGCCTTCAACAATTTTGTATATAGCCCCAACGGATTAGGTGGAGTAACGGTACAAGGCAGTGTGTCAGAACAAAAGGTGACACGCGACAAACAGGGCAATGTATATTACAATTTCTCAATTTTCGGAGGAGCCATTTCAGCCACACTCAACCTCACCCTCACTGCCGGCACCAATGAAGCAAGCATCTACATCAGCCCAAACTTCAACGGAAATACGCTGACCATGAACGGAAACCTATACCCCTACTCTGAGGCTACCATCTTCCAAGGCACTACCTCATGGTAATGGCATTTTATCGGTGATTCTTCAATACAAAGACGCAGAGTTTGTTTCCTATCTATAGAGCCATAGAACATTCCATATGTTTTTACTCACACCAAATAAATTTCTCTGCGTCTTTGCATCCTTTACGTTTTAACATCACTGAATAGTTGCTTAGCCAGCAGCGGATATGTCAAAAAAGCGTAAAATTCACAACTGATTTGCAGGAGGTCTCTTTAAGGTGTATTATCTTTGTTCCAATTTTGTTAACATTGGAAATTTAGACAAGCATGAACAAAAAAAAATCTTATAGGAATAGACCTTATTCCCAAAAATTAGTGGACACTTTGTTCGCTCTATTGATAGGCGGATGGCTGACCATGGGATGTGAAGATGAGGAAATAGCTCCTGAATTTGTCATGTCTGAAGGAACAGACGTGACATTGGGTGCAACAGCAGGCTCACGTACAACGATACACTTCGAGAGCACTCGCGATTGGAGTCTCACGGCCAATGGAAAAACAGACGAATGGCTCTTCTACTCGCCCACCTCGGGACGAGCAGGCTCCTTCAATCTCACACTGATAGCCCGTACGGAAAACGACAGTACAGATTTGCGTACGGGGATACTTTCACTTACCTCTGAAGGCTTGACGCAACCTATCACCGTGACCCAAGAGCCGACAGATTTTGTGCTCCCCGATGAGCCCCACTATACTATACCAGCTGAAGGAGCAATACAGGAAGTGGTATTCCGTACCAATGTGCCGGCAGAAGACCTGCAAGTGTTCACCAACAACCAATGGCTATCTTCCACCAGTTATGAAGAAGGAGGAAATACACGCTACGACATAGCGGCAACACGTCTGAAGGTTGATGAATACGCCATTCGGGTAAAGGTCGAGGAGAATACCTCACTCGTATCGCGCACAGGATACATCTATTTCTGCAAGAAGTTGGAAGGCTCTGGAGATGCCTTAGAAGAGCTGGCCAAAGTATCCATCATACAGACTGGCACTGCAGGCGAAAACGAAGGTTCGCACGCAAGAGATAAAGAAACGCGTATAATGCAACAGGCTACTATAGGGCGTGGTATCCCCATCGTACTGATGGGCGATGGATTCACGGCTGACGATGTAGCTTCAGGAATATACGACGAGGTAATGGTAAAAGCCATGGAGAACCTCTTCACAGAAGAACCGATGGCATCGCTCAGAAGCTATTTCAACGTTTATGCTGTGACGGCAATATCACACGACAACTATTTCGATAAGGGTAGCAATACAGTATTCGGATGCGAGTTGGAAGGAAACGGAACAACAGGCATCAGCGGCGATGATTGGAAAGTGATGGACTATGCCGAATGTGTGCAGGACATCAAACAGAACAACCTGTTGGACCAAACATTGGCCGTAGTGATACTCAACACACAGGTATATGCAGGTACCACCTTTTTCGGATATGGATATGAAGACGGCACCTTCGTGGAGTTTGCCATCGCATACTGCCCCGTGGTGTACGGACTTGAGCACGAATACTTCCGTCGGGTAATCGTACACGAAGCTGTAGGACACGGATTTGCCAAATTGGAAGATGAATATTGCTACGAGGACAATGCGCGTATCTCAAACGAAGAAATAGGAATGATAGAAGGAATACAGGAAATAGGATGGGCCATGAACGTCGATTTTGTAGCAGACTCAACCAAGGTGTTGTGGAATGAATTCCTCCATGATACCCGCTACGACTCGCTCTATGTGACCGACCCGAACTTTATTTCTCGCCGTTTGGGAGTGTTCGAAGGTGCATGCACCTACATGAAGGGAGCCTATCGCCCTACATACGAAAGCATGATGAACGGTAATATATTGGGATTCAACGCTCCATCAAGAAGGGCTATCTACAATGCCGTGATGCGTCTGGGTATGGACTATACCCCTACGTATGAGGAATTTGTAGAATTTGACCTCCGCACACAAGCCGTCTCCCCCACCCGCCTTGCTACCGAAGACTCCCGGTCGGCAAGCCCACACTTCTCACGTCCACAAAGGGGCAGGATGTGTTTCAAATGAAAAACGAAAAATGAAAAAACAGACAGAAACATGAAAAAACAGACACTGACAATCATGCTGTTGGCCGCTGCACTTGGAGCATCTGCCCAACAGGGAGGCATCTCGGAAGAAATGCTCAAACAAATCAAGGCCGGATATGAAGGCACAACCACTGACAAAGCACTTGTCAACGCCATTTCATCGAACGATGTGCGTACATTAGCTGTCAACCGGGAAAACCTGACGGGCATGGACACACACTTCAGCCACAAAGTCAACTCCAAGGGAATCACAGACCAACAACAATCCGGGCGATGCTGGCTCTTCACCGGACTGAACGTGCTGAGAGCAAAGGCCATGGCCACACACGGATGGGATAAATGCGAATTTTCGCAAGCATACAGCTTCTTCTGGGATCAACTCGAAAAGTCAAACCTTTTCCTGCAAGGCATCATCGACACACGCCACAAGCCACTCAACGACCAGATGGTGGAGTGGTTACTCAAGCATCCGCTCAGCGACGGAGGCACCTATACAGGAGTGGCCGACCTCGTGGCCAAATATGGTCTGGTACCTGCCGAAGTGATGCCCGAAAGCTACAACACAAACAATACTGCCCGCATCTCGTCTCTCATCCGACAGAAGTTGCGCGAGTTTGCTCTCCAACTGCGTGACCCGAAGGCTGCCGAAGATTCTCTTGAAAAGCAGAAGACTCGAATGCTGGCTACCGTATATCGAATGCTGGTACTGGCCATGGGAGAGCCGGTAACCGAATTTGAATGGGCACCCAAGGACACCCAAGGAAAGACCAAAGGCGAATTGAAACGATACACCCCACAGACTTTCTATCAGGAGTGGATTGGCGAAGACCTCAATGCCGACTATGTAATGCTGATGAACGATCCCAGCCGTCCCTATTGGCAGGTGTATGAAATAGACTTTGACCGCCACGTCTATGACGGGCACAACTGGCTCTATGTGAATCTCCCTATCGAGGAAATCAAACAAATGGCCACAGCATCCATCAAGGACAGCACCATGATGTATTTCTCGTGCGACGTAGGAAAACAGCTCGACTCAAAACGTGGCCTGCTTGACCTCGACAACTACGACTACGCTTCGCTCATGGGGACGACCTTCGGCATGGACAAGAAACAGCGCATACAGACCTTCGACAGCGGCTCTACACACGCCATGACACTGATGGCCGTAGATATCGACACCAATGGACAATACAAAAAATGGATGGTGGAAAACAGTTGGGGAGGCTCGTCAGGACATGGAGGGCACCTTATCATGACCGACCAATGGTTTGACGAATATATGTTCCGCCTTGTGGTAAATCGTAAATATGTATCTGCCAAGGTACTCAATCTGTTGAAACAGAATCCCGTCCGCCTGCCGGCCTGGGATCCGATGTTTGCAGAAGAAGAGTGAGAATAATACATTGAATAATAAAGAACGTGACAGTCAGGCACATACTGAAGATTCTTCGTGGTGTGGTGGTGACACTGGCCATTCTCTATGGCACCATTGTCCTGTTGTTAGGCATTCCTGCAGTGCAGAGGTGGCTGACACGGTGTGTCGGACAACAGCTGGAACTGTTGCTCGACACACGGGTGGACATCGGACACATCACTTTTGGCTATCCGAACAGGCTGATACTTGAAAATGTGGCTATCGACGACCGGAGAGGAAATCCCATGTTCGAGGTAGCACGCCTTTCGGCCAAGTTTGAATGGATTCCCCTCTTACGCGACGGACGTATCTCCATCCATACGGCACAAGTGTTCGGATGTCATGCCCGTATCTACCGTCCCGAAGAAGGAGCCGAAACCAACTGCCAGTTCCTCATCGATGCCTTCGCCTCGAAGGATTCCACCAGCAACACCAACATCGACCTGCGCATCAACAGCATTCTCGTCCGCTGGGGAAGAATCAACTATGATGTACTCTCGGCAAGACAAACACCAGGCATTTTCAATACCCGGCACTTGGCCGTGAGCGGCATCAATGCCAATATTTCCCTCAAGTCGCTAAGAGCCGACTCCATCAATGCCACTGTGAAACGACTTGAGATGGAAGAACATAGCGGACTGATACTGAAAGGGATGCAATTCCGTCTGTTGGCCGGTAAAAGACGCATGTCGCTTTCCGACTTCATGCTCAGGCTGCCTGCCACCCGCTTGGGAGTGGATTCGCTCGTAGTGGACTTCCCGTCGGAAAATGATTCTGCCACAACCCTGCCCTTACGCCTGAAAGGCGAATTAGGCAAAAGTTCATACATCACTCCTGCAGACCTTGCCCCATTCATACCGGAAATGGCTCACTTCCGCGAGCGGCTGAGTGTGGGAGCATCCTTCATGCTTACTCCTCGGAGACTGGAGCTCTCCAATCTGCAGATATACACCCGACAGCGCGACGTGACACTCTATCTGACCGATGCATACACTACCATCAGCCGGACAGAGACACCTTATCTGCACAGCCAACTCAGACATTTCAGAGCTACCCGCACCGGACTGGACAAGCTCTACCGCAACCTCACTGGCAATAAGGAGACACCTGCTGAAATCACCAATCTTCAAGAAGTCAGTTTCGAAGGTGAGGTAGAAGGCAATTTCGACCACATAGCAGCACGCGGACTCCTCACAACAGGCATCGGCCAAGTGCAAACCGACGCTACCCTGCAACTGCTTCCTGACAAGTGTATGAACTTCAGCGGGCGCGTAGTGTCCGACCGTATTGACCTGAAAACCCTCTTGGGCGAGAAAAAGAAGTTGGGGGACGTATCCTTTGCACTCGACTTCAACGGACATCGCGAGGCAGGCACCCCACCCTCCGTCTATCTGCAGGGAGCATTACCCAACCTACAATATAGCGGATACAACTATCAGAACATACGCATGGACGGCACCTTCGACAAACGCGGATTCAATGGTCTCCTCGAACTTGACGACCCCAACATTGCCCTCCGCATCAAGGGGCAAGCCAATGTGGCACAGCCAGTGCCAACCTTCAATCTGAATGCGGCATTAGAACACTTCCGGCCCAATGAGCTGCACCTGACCACCGACCGCAAAGGGTGTGAATACAGTCTGAAGCTGAGAGCCCGATTCAATGGGAACAATCCCGACAACATTGACGGAGAAATTCACATAGACAGCCTCACAGCCATCGTGCCCGATGATTTCTACTATATGGAAAACCTTCACGCAAAAGCCGAATCGCTGGACAAGGACGGAAACAAGCGGATGACCGTGAAGGCCGACTTCATGCAGGCCACAGTCGAAGGGCGCTATGCCTACCGCACCCTCCCTGCCAGCTTCATGCGCATCATTGACAGGTATTTCCCCTCGCTCCTTCCCTACACCCGGAAACCGATGGACGGAAACAAGGGACTGAAGGAGACAAACAACTTCAAGTTCGACCTGCAACTCTTCAACAGCACCATCTATCCCTATGTATTCGGCATCCCTCTGAAAGTACGTCCGATGGCTTCCTTGCACGGATATGTAGATGATTCCTCCGGTAAAATGCGCATTGAAGGACATGTGCCCTATGTACAATACGGCAAGAACGAATATGAATCGGGGATGCTCCTTTGCGAAAACAACGAGGAGGGCATCAAAGCCGATGTCCGGTTTGCCAAGCAGATGAAAGGGAATGCACGTCTGGCCATAGCACTTGCCGCCAAAGGAACGGATGACCGGCTGACGACACGCCTCACTTGGGGAAACGACACCGAAGTGACCTATTGCGGAAATCTGGAGACAGAGACCGCATTCAGCCGTACATCGGCGAATGCCCCCCACCTGAAAGCCGACATCCGGATAAAACCTTCGGAAATCATCCTCAACGATACCGTATGGAGCATACGCCGGTCGGATATCAGAGTGGATTCTGGAAAAGTGCATATCGACAACTTCAGGATAGAGCACGACGGACAACACCTCATTGTCGATGGATGGCTCACACCCGATGCCAAAGATTCACTTGTCGTTGACCTCAACCGCATTTCCGTAGAATATATCCTTGACATCGTACGCTTCAGCTCCGTAAGATTTGAAGGGAAAGCCATCGGAAAGGCCTACGTAAGCGGAGCCCTCGGCAAAGAGATTAAGGCTGACACAAAGCTCTACGTAGAAGATTTCCTGTTCAATGGCGGTCTGATGGGCAATATGCACGTGACCGGACGCTGGGACAACGATTTGGGCGTAGTGCTCGATGCAGATATCCGCGAGGGAGACCTCTCTCACACTACCGTAGAGGGTAACATCAGCCCCATGGCCAACGGTCTCGACCTGCGCATCGGTGCCGACCGCACAAGTCTGGCCTTCCTCAACTCGTTTGTCGGAGGCATCTTCGCCAATGTCAGCGGAAGAGTGTCAGGCGGAGTGCACCTGCACGGTCCCTTCAAAGCCCTGAATCTTGAAGGCGATGTGTTGGCCAATGCCAAAGCCAAGGTAAAAGTGCTGAACACCACCTACTCGTTGGTGAACGACTCCGTACACCTGAGAGAGAACTACATCCACTTCCCGAACACCGTATTCTACGACACCGAGGGACACCAAGGAGTCATCACAGGAAGACTGACCCACAACCATTTGGGCAACATGGCTTACAATTTCAGAATCAATGCCGACCGTCTCCTTTTCTACAACACGGCCGACTTCGGAGAAATGCCCTTCTATGGTTCCATCTATGGCACAGGAAAAGCCACACTTTGGGGAGGAGGAAATGCCTTGCACCTGGACGCAGAGATTGCTTCCGCCCCCGGTACCCTCTTCGTTTACAATATGTCAGCCCCCGAAGAGATAACGGACAACCGCTTCGTCACCTTCGTGGACAAGACCCCCCGCCCCATCGTCGATACAAGGCCGCTCAGACTTTTCGCTCCGCGCGATGCTAAAGCAGAAATAGGCGGCGAAACTCCCCTACAAGTATTCATCGACGCTGCCATAGAGGCCACACAGGATGCCGATGTCAAGGTGATAATGGACACACGCTCAGGAGACTATGTGGCCGTGAAGGGCGACGGCACTATCAATGTGAACTACACCAACGAAGGGACCGACTTGCGAGGAAACTACGACATTGAAGGAGGCGTGTATAAGATGAGTATGCAGGAGGTGATACGCAAAGACCTCATCATACAACCGGGAAGCGAAGTCTCTTTCACCGGTCAAGGAGCGGATGCCGACCTCAACCTGAAAACCGTATATACCGTCAATTCGGCTTCGCTGAGCGACCTTGTGCCCGATGCCTCTTTCAACCAGAATACAGTGAAAGTCAACTGTCTGATAAACCTCACAGGCAAACTCTCGTCGCCCGTGCTTTCTTTCGACCTCGAACTGCCCACCGTCAACGACGAGGAACGCCAGCTCGTCCGCAGTGCCATCAGCACCGACGAACAGATGCGTATGCAGATACTCTACCTCTTGGGAGTAGGAAAATTCTACACCTACGACTATGCCAACACCGAAGGACGTTCGTCGTCAGACGCCATGTCGTCTATCCTCTCGTCCACCCTTTCCGGACAGCTCAACAACCTGCTCTCGCAAGCCATCGATATGAGCAACTGGAACTTCTCGAGCAACTTCTCCACCGGACAAGAAGGATGGAGCGACCTCGAAGTGGAAGGCATCCTCTCCGGACGTCTGCTCAACAACCGTCTGCTCATCAACGGTAATTTCGGATACCGCGAAAACCAATTGTCAAACAGCAACTTCGTGGGCGACTTCAACCTGCAATGGCTGCTCACCCCTTCGGGCGAGATACGCCTCAAAGCTTACAATCAGACGAACGACCGCTATTTTGCCAAGACCACCTTCAACACCCAAGGCATCGGCATCATCTACAAGCGCGAGTTCGACCATTGGCGCGACTTCTTCAGAAGAAAGAAGAAAAAGTAAAAAAACAAAGAAAATACCCTTGTACACGTATAATCCATAAATAGACCAACTATGTCCCATCTCAAGATTTTAGCAACAGCTTTGTGCCTCATTGCTCCAATTGCAAGCATGATGGCCCAGAACACGGAAACAGACAGCAGACATGACAATCGGATGATGCCTCCGGAAAGTGCAGGCATGATGCCTCCTGGAGTCGGAATAATGCCCTTCGGTGGTGGCAACCTGAACCAGTCTGGAGTGGAGTTCGCCAAGGAAATGCCACAGGACGAAGACGTAGTGGTAAAGTCGCAAGCAGACACTCTATACCATTATTACGTTGAGAATGTAGAATTTGGCAAACCGGCCAAGATTGTCTTCTCGGAAAGCGGAGCCGAGATTACAGGACTCCCCAAGGAGGCGACGGTGGAAAAAGACGGAGCCTATCTGACCATCTCCTCAAAGTCGGCTGTACCATTGGCCATCGAGCTTAGCGGAAGGACGGAAGACGGTGCCTTGGTGCTGAATGTGGCTGCTCCGCTCAAACTGCTGTTCGACAATGTCACGCTGAAAAGCCAGCGCGGCGATGCCGTCTTGTCGAAAGGGAAAAACCACGTCTATGCAGTATTGGCGGAAGAGAGTGTGAACGAACTTTCCGACTGTCGTAACCCTGAATTGCCCCCAATGATGGGATTTCCGCCAATGGATTCAGGCGAAGGGAGACCAACTCCGGAAGGTATGCCGGATTTCAAGCCGGACGGGATGCCTATGCCGTTTATGGAGCGTGACCGCGAGGAGAATCCGGAGGACTATCATATGCAGTACGGCATACGCATGAAGAAACCCATGATGAAGAAAAAACTGAATATTGACGGTACTTTTGTCTGTACAGGCCCGTTGACCGTAAGCGGAAAAGGGAGTCTGCAAATATTGAGCAACAACAAAGTAGGACTCAAGAGTCAGGAAAGTCTGATGCTCCGTCCCGGCAACAGCATTACAGTAAGGGCATTGTCCGGCAAGGGTGTGAACGCCAAGAAGGAACTCTACATCTATGGCGGCATACTGAACGTCGATTGCTCATTCAGTGCCGACAAGGCACTGACCTGCGGACGCAACATGTACATCCGCGGAGGTCACACGGTGGTCAAAGCCGGTGGAGGCGAATCGAGCGAAGGAGTGGAATCGAAGTTCATCATGCAAATCGACGGCGGCACTGTGGAAGTTGCCGCTCAAGACGATGCCATCAATGCCCAAGGCGACCTGATTATCAACGGAGGGACGGTGAAGGCCTATTCGATAGTGAACGATGCCATCGATGCCAACTGCAACATAGTCATCAACGGTGGCAATGTGTTTGCCAGCGGCAACGGAATGCCGGAAGGGGGATTGGACAGTGCCGACGAAGAAGGATACAGGCTGTTCATCAACGGAGGTACAGTCATCGCAGTAGGTGGCAGACACTCCATACCCGACAAGCAGTCGCGCCAAGCATCCATACTGTGGCGTTTGGAGAGTGTCGAGGCCGACAGGGAATATACAGTCGGAGGCATCGGTTCATACCGTTCTGCCCGCGCCTACCAGATGGGCGGTGCCACCATCCTGTTCTCTTCTCCGGCATTGAAGCAGGGGGCATCATACACCCTCAGCATCGACGGACAGCAGACCGAACAAGTAGATTCACTCGCCTCGCCATGCAGTCATGTCGGCTGGGTCGGACTGCACTTCCCGTTCCAAGAAAACCCCGTCCATCCGCATTAATCGCGGATGTCCCCGAGTATTAGCATTTGTCCCCTGTCCATCCGCATTGCAAACGAAGGGACGGGTCACAAGGTCGCTTCTCATTCTGAGACAGGACGCACCGCGAGGCCGTAGTCACGAGTGCCGATGTACCAGCCGTAATTGCCCGAATAGAAGTAGAGGCTGTACGCGTTGCCGCTACGGCTGTAGGGCGTAGCAGACCAATAGTAGCCGTAGGAACCCGCACTGCTGAGGTCTGTACCGAACCGGCAGCCAGCGGCAGGAAGGAAGATAGAATTACCGTTAGGACCAGTGAAAAGCCACCCGGTCACACCATTGTAGGTTGTCCACTTCCAAGTGCAATTATTGACAAGTTCCGTCATCTCATCCAAGGTAGGCATACGCCAAGCACTACCCCAGTTGGCTGTGGCGGCATCGTAAGCCGCTGTCAGGTTGCCATCGGCACCAATGATACCACGAGATTGCAATTCGGAATAAGAAAGGCCATAGGTGGTACTGTTATCGGAATCATAACTTGACTTGGTTGCAGTCTCGCCCCATGCAAAATAATCACCGTATTCCTCGGGAGAAGAAGCACCCACATTATATGCAGCCCATTTGACGGAAAGGCCGAGATCAACAGCTTCTAAAGTCTCTAAATCGAACTCTTCCGTTTTGAAATTCTTCACATCAGACAGCACATACTCACCCTCCAACAAAGTAAATGATGCGTAATAGTAAGTGGTATTGTCTGACAAACCACTGAGAGTGACCACAAACTCATCTTCATCATCGCTCACATAAGTGGTTTTGGTACTGAATACACTATCCCTGTGCAAAGCCGTTTTACTGGTAGAATAGGCCACACCCACCCGAATGTCGTCCCGCTCATCGATGGAAGAGAGCTTCACGCCCGAAGTGATTGTAGCCGAACGATACGTCACATCAGAGGCTGCACCCGTGGAGGTGACATTGTAGGCCTGCTTGGTGGTGAAGGTGCGGTTTTCACCGTAGTGAGTAAGGCCACCATACTCGACAAACGAACGGTACTCGTATTCCGTAGAGGGATAGAGATTATCAAACTCCACCGTGAAGATGTTCCCCATCAACGAAGCAGTGGTTTCTCTGTCAAGATAGTCACCTTCTGAACCTGCCTCTCTGATTTCTATCCCGATTTCAGGATTACCACTGCCTGCCGGCAACTGGTTCAGATTGGCATAGCCACTGATGTCGGCATACGTGCACCCATACTTGTCCACCTTTCCTGTCACCGCAATATCGGTAGTGTTCTTCGAAGGGTCGGTACCCGGTTCGTCTTCTTCATCGTCGCCACAAGCGACACACACAAAACTCAGGGAGAATCCCATCACGAGCAGAAAGAACATTTTCTGCAAATACTTAAAGTTTGTCATCGTTTTTAATGTTTTGTTTTAGGGAAACAGAAAAAGGCGCAAACTATCCGTTACTCGCCTAATCTTAGGTTACCGCCAAGTGACC
>CAZTPB010000015.1:13571-20801 GCA_964614555.1 uncultured Bacteroides sp. | reverse complement strand
AGGCTCTGCACGTGGTGGATGTCAACAGCGGCAACCGCACGAAGTCGCAAAACGGGCAAGAGGCCAATGCCTTCGAAGTCAATCTGGGAGCGGCCGACGAGCTGGCCCGGCAATTGCGTTTGCGTGATATGGGAGGAATTATCGTAGTAGATTTTATCGACATGAATCTGGCTGAAAACCGGCAGAAACTCTATGAGCGCATGTGCGAAAACATGAAGAAAGACAGAGCAAAGCACAACATTCTGCCGCTCAGCAAATTCGGTCTGATGCAGATTACCCGTCAGCGCGTACGTCCGGCTATGGACGTCAATACGGCTGAAAACTGCCCCGTATGTTTCGGCAAGGGGGTCATCCGGCCGTCCATCTTATTCACAGATACATTGGAAAGCAAAATTGACTACTTGGTCAACAAATTGGGAATCAAGCGCTTCAAGTTGCACATACATCCCTATGTAGCCGCCTATGTCAATCAGGGAATCATCTCCATGAAGCGTCGTTGGCAGATGAAATTCGGATTCGGGATAAAAGTCATTCCCGACCAGAAACTGGCCATGCTGCAATATGAGTTCTACGACTCAAACGGCGATGAGATTGACATGAAGGAAGAGCATGAAATCAAGTGAGGAAAGTATGTAGAGGCTGTGTCAAAAAAACAAAGGGTATCATTTTGACACAGCCTCTTTTTTTTTGCAATTATCAGAACTTGAACTGCAGCGTCATCCGCACACCGTGCTTGTCCACTTCGGGCAAGTCCAGATAGGTGAGTCGTCGGAAATACTCCACTTGCATAATCTTGAAAATGTTGTGCACACCCACGTGATACTCTACATACGGCGTGCTGCTGTCCATCACAAAGCTGGTGGTCACTCCGTCGCGCCGGGGAAAGAGGAAGAGGTCGGCATCCCCCGGATTCCGATAAGGATTGTTCTTGTCCGACAATCCGCCATAGAGCAGGCGCACACCGAAGACCTCGCGCCACTTCAGCTGGCGGATGAGCGGGAGGCGGTTCAGCAGGACACCGTTCAGTTCGCACGTCACATCCAGCGATGCATAGCGGTCGTTGAGAAACTCCATGTTGTTCATCAGATGGAAAGTGTTGCGTTGGATGATATACGACTGGTTGCTGGCCGGGAACGACAATAGCGGGAAAGGCACCTTGCTCCACACCATGCCCCCTTGCAGATAGGTGTTGATGCGCCCCCATGATGAAAGCCAGAAGCGTTTGTAGATGCTCAGTTCCGTGGCATGATAGTCATAGTCTCCACCGAGCACCCCCTTTACTCCCACTGTGTGGGTCAGCGAAAAGACGGGGGCATTGCGGTTGATGGCCATGCGTCCCTGTTTGGAGTTGACGTAGCTTTCCCCCGGAGCATAGCGCAGGTTTACCGACATCTCCGACAGGGTGATGTCGTGCACACTCGTTGTGCCCAGTCCGTCGTTGCGCAGATAGGCCAGTTTGCCCACCGGGCGGTCGTTCGTATGGCGCAGTTCCACGCGGGTGGAGAACGAGTTGTCCGCCTCATAGGTGTAGGCAAGAGCCGTCTTGCGGATAAATGACATCTGGTCCACCGTACTGGCTTTGACGGAGAGGAACATATTGTCCTTGTCCGTCGAAAGGTATTTGTCAGAGGGAGACATCACATCGTATTGGTGCGACAGGGCGACCGACCTTCGGGGAAACTCGAACGGCAGCCGCTTCTTGCGCTCGAAGGAATACTCCAGTTCTCCCTTGTATTTGAACTTCCCGTCCTTCATGCCGTAAGCCACATATCCGTTGAAGAAAAGGTGCGGATGGAGGTGTGCAGTGGTCTTTCCGCTCATGCGCAGGCGCAGTCCGTCGATGTAGTTGTAGGAGGCGATGGTGTTCACCGGGCCGATGTCAAATCTGCTCGGATTTTCCTCCGTGCCGGTTTCGATGAAGTTTTCCACCAGAGCACGGATGACGAATATGAAATATTTGTATCCGGGCAGATGCTTTATGTCGTGCACAAAACGTTTCATCCCGCTCTCCTTGCGTGTGAGGGGCACCGGGCGGTGTTCGTCCCAAAAAGCCTTGTCCTGTATCTGTGCGTCAGCATGCACCTCTTCTTTCAGTTTCCGTTTGAAGAGGGCGGCTTCCAAGGGTTCGAAGGAGTGGCCGGTATAGCGTGTTGTCCGCTGCACCTGCATCCGTCCCTGCATCCCCTTGCTCAGGGTGAGGTGCACCCGCATATCGTCGGCAGCCAATCCCCATGTGCCGTCAGGCAGGCGGCAGAACTCCTGCAGCAGGGCTATCTCATCCACCCAGTTGACTCCCGTCTTGGCGGGCAGGCTCATGACACACCTCCTCACCTGATAGGTAGAGTCGGCCATGATGTAGAGGTGTCCGGTGAACCCGAAGTCGAGCCTGTTCTGCGGCACAAAGGTCAGGTGGTAGCAGCTGTCTCCCTCCACCTTCACTGTATCCATGATGTAGTATTTGTAAAAGGATATGGCTCCCGTGGTGGCGATGGGGCTGATGAAGCGTTTCTCCAGCAGGTTGATGTCTTCGTCATAAATGTCCACCTTTCCGAAGATGCTCTCCAGGATGGGGGCCATCCCCTCCCCTACACTGAGCAGTTCGTTGATGCCCTCGTCCTTCTGTCCCATGACGATGGCTTTTTCAGCTTTCGGCTCTTCCCTGTAGATATGCCTTGTCACTGTCTCCGTCACCGAAAAGGGCAGTATCATCCGGTGCGTCACGGGATCCACCTCCACCTGGTCCTTCAGAAAAGGCATCCGTTGGAAGATGCCTCCCTCCATGGCTCCCGGTGTGATGCCGTCGAGCGAGGTGGTCATCTTCTGGTAGCAGTAGTAGCTGTACCAGTCGTGGCTATACAGGTCATATTTCTTCTTGTTGGCTATCACCTTGCGTATCAGTTCCACAGCCGGATTGTTCTTTCTCCTGTACCGCTCTCGTTTCGGTTTCACCGTCACTTCCGACAAGGCTACAGCCGTCTCTTTCAGCTGCATATTGATGCGTTTGCGTGTTCCGGGCTTCACCCACACCCACTTTTTGGCATATTCGATGGAGGAGAAGGTCAGCTTGGCGGCCTGCTTTCCTGCGGGTGCCGGCAAGGTATAATATCCCCGTTCGTCAGTCTGCGTGCCGGTGGTCGTACCCTCGTAATAGACCTGTACAAAAGGGATGGGTTCACGGGTCAGCGAATCGGTGACAGTCCCCCGTATCTGGGCCTGCACGGCCATTACAGACAACCAACCGGCGCAAAATAATATAAGATACCTTGTCGCAATGCTCATTCTTCAGTTATTGCACATCAAAAAAAATCAGGTAGAGTGTTCTTATTTTCTCGCGGCAAAGATAGGTATTCGTCTCCACTTAATCATCAAAAGGGACAGAGTATTAACCTTTTTGAACGCTTTTTTGCTACAATGTTCCATTTAAAAACGAATTCTTTATTACTTTTGCACCCACAATCATACATCCATATTTCTTCGGATATGCTTTCGATATTGATACCTACATACAACCGCGAATGCCATACACTGGTAGAGAGTCTGTCCCTGCAGGCCTGTCAGGCGGGAATCAGCTATGAAATCATTGTGGCCGACGACGCCTCTACCGACGCTTCTCCCGTGGCCAACCGGCGCATCAACGGGTTGCCCCACTGCCGCTTCATCGTGCTGGAGCAGAACATGGGGCGTGCGCGCATCCGCAACTGGCTGGCCAGTCAGGCGTCGGGCGACCTGTTGCTGTTTATGGATTGCGATGCCTTGGTCACTTTGCCCGACTTTGTCAGCAGTTATGCCGATATGGCATCCGAAGCTCCCGTGTTGTGTGGCGGACTGCGCCATCCGGAGGCATTGCCCCATCCGGATGTGACGCTGCGCTATGTCTATGAGAAAGAGGCAGACCTCCATCGCTCGGCCGACGAGCGCAAGCGGCATCCCTACGAATGCTTCACCACCTTCTGCTTTGCCATCCGGCGCGACACGTTCCTCAGCATCCGCTTCGACGAGAACTGCCGGGAGTACGGCTACGAGGACACCCTTTTCGGCGAAGAGCTGAAACGGAGAGGAATCCCAGTCTGCCATTTCGAAAATCCGTTGGTTCATTTGGGGTTGGAGGACAACGCCACCTTTCTGCGGAAGACAGAGACGGCCTTGCGCACATTGGTCAGTCTGCAACGGCGCGGTGTCCATTTCCACTCGCGCCTCGTCAACAAGTACAGGCAGCTGCGCAAATATGGCTTTCACCTCATGCTCCCCTGCATTTTCCGCCTCACCGCTCCCCTGTTGCGGAAGAATCTGTTAAGCAAAAGCCCCAGTCTGAAGCTCTTTGCCTGCTACAAACTGGGGTATTATTCCTTGTTGCGGAACGGGGAATGATTCATCGTACAAACTCACTGATGGCATTGACAGCCTCTATGCGGCTCTCCACCTCGTCGTCCAGACGGGGGAAGAAGTCGATGCCCGTGACGGCCTCCACACTATCTACCGCGACTGCGTAGGCCGACAGCGGAGCGTCGCAATCGTCGTTCGGATAGAGGAAGCCTACGGCACACGGGCGTTTGCCCGTCAGCAGGATGACCTTGAAGAAACCGTCGGGCACAGTCACCTTGTTGCGCCCTATCCGCTTGTGGTTCACATCAGGATATACAATGGGGCCGCACACGATGTAGAGGTCGCCCATACTCTTGGCCCACACACGGCACCGCTCCTCCAGTATGCGCCAGTCGCCCTGGTTCAGATTGGAAGCCTGCGGACAGATGTTGCTCAGGTAGAACGATTCGTCCATGGCCACTTGGCTCCACTTCATGTCTCCGGCAGGAGCCATATGCCCGCGGTCGTAGCGCGAAGTGGCATAGTCGCGCGATTCGGCACTGTGCCGTTGGGGCACATCCGGGTCGGGCAGGAATTCGTTCGTCCGTCGTGCCTTCCCGTTCAGGCGTCCGGCTGTCAGTTTCCAGGCCACCCAGTTCGGCATTTTCCACTCCTTGTTGTACGAAGCGGTGTATCCGGTCCGCTCCAGCACCAGTTCCTCCCTTCCCTGAGCCAACGGGGCCGGCAGTTCCATTCCGTCAGATACCACCCTGTCCGTCACAGTTTCCGCCATGGCTTTAGAGACCACGGATACGAATTTCTCTCTCTGGCTGTCTGCATACTGCTGCCCGCAGGCTGTCGTCAGAAAGGCGGCAGCCAACAGCGCACATAGCCGGATGATGTTTGCATTGCTCTTGTCTTTTCGCTTGTTTCTCATTTTATTGCTTTGATATGGTCTGAAAATACTATCGGTCATCTCCATTTGCCTTGCAAAAGTAACACTATTTTTTGGATTTTTGCTTTTTTATCATGCAAGCATGGGGTTTACTCACCGAAATGTTGTACTTTCGCGCCATAAAATCCCAAAATGATGAAAACGATGAACGGAATACACCGCACCGGAATAGCCTTCGCTGCCATGCTGTGCATGGCCTGTGGCGAAGACCGCACCTATGAGTTTGAAGAACAGACAAAGGAGACACACTGGATCTACGACGTGATGAACCAATGGTATCTCTGGTATGAGAAGATGCCCGAGATTACCGGCTACCAGCAGTACTTCAGCGATGCGGAGGCATTCTTCAAGAAGTTGCTCTATTCGGGCGACAAATACAGCTACCTGGAAAAGGAGGTGGAGCAGGAGGAGGAGACGCGCACCATCAATGCGCACGCTTCGTATGGTTTCGACTTCAACCTCTACATCGACCCCGTCACCCAGTCGCAGAGCAGCACACGCCGCTATGCCCGCGTGCTCTACGTGTTGCCACAGTCGCCGGCTGCCGAAGCCGGACTGAAACGCGGCGACTGGATTTCGGCCGTAGGCGGCGAGGAGCTGACTTCGAAAAACTATACCGCCCTCATCAACGGTGCGGCCACGACATTGGCCGTCTCCACCCTCAACTACGAGCGTCCGGACTCGCTCTATTGGGAGGCGCAGGCCGACACACTGCACCTTGCTGCCGCACGCAAGGTGACGGACAATCCCTTCTACGTCGATACGCTCTATCACACCGGCGGACGGCGCATTGCCTACCTGATGTACAACCGCTTCACTACGGGGCCGGATGACACCGGCAGCGAGACGCAGTACCGCGACGAGATGCGCTCCATCTTCGGACACTTCAGGCAGCAGTCTCCCACCGACTTCATCCTCGACCTCCGCTACAACCCCGGCGGTTACCTCATCTGTGCACAAGACCTGGCCAGCCTGCTGGCTCCGCAGGGGGCACTGGGCGAGGAGGTCTTCTACGCACTAACCTTCAACGACAAGATGACGGAGCGCGATGAGAAGGCACCGTTCGATGCAGCACTCACCGGCGGCAACAACCTCAACCTCAGCCGCCTCTACATCATCACCACCGGACTGACGGCTTCGGCCAGCGAGAGCGTCATCAACGGACTGGCTCCCGTAATGGGCAAGGAGAACATCATCCTCGTGGGCACCCGCACAGAGGGGAAGAATGTGGCATCGCTCACCTTCACCTCCAATTTCGGCTTCACGCTCCATCCCATTGTGGCCACTGTCTATAACGGACGCGGAGAGTCGGACTATAGCAACGGCTTCGCACCGACCTATGAGGTGGACGAAAACCAGTATGCCGACCCTTGGAAGCCTTTGGGCGATGTGGACGAGATATTGCTCCGCACTACCCTGTCCGTCATTTTGGGTGGCGGAGCCGAGCCCGCCGTCACACGCCACAGTACAGCCACGCTCCTGCCCGCTCCGGTCTATAGCACGGTCGGCGCCAAGGGGCTGAAGGGCGCACGTCTCACCGAATCCATACACATTGCCGAATGATGCACCGGTGCCTTATCTGCTTGGGGGCCAACACAGAGGCGGAGGAGAACTTCCGTCGTGCCCATGCGTTGCTCGGAGCGGCATTCCCCGACAGCATCGAATGGGGTGTCAGGCAATGGACCGAGCCGGTGGATTTCCCGCTCAACCCGGCCCTCTTCCTCAATCAGGAGGGCACACTGCATACCTCTCTCACAGCCGGAGAGGTACGGACTATTTTCAAAGAGATTGAGAGGCAGTGCGGACGCACTCCTCACGATAAGGCCGAAGGCATCGTGCGGATGGACATCGACCTGCTACGGTATGACGACGAGCAATTGAAGATTAAAAAGTGGGAGGAGTAAATATTATTTAGGAGTGTAGGAGGCAGGAGTGTAGGAGTGCAGGAGGCAGGAGTGTAGGAGTGCAGGAGG
>CAZTPB010000015.1:13348-13471 GCA_964614555.1 uncultured Bacteroides sp. | reverse complement strand
TGTAGGAGGCAGGAGTGTAGGAGTGCAGGAGGCAGGAGTGTAGGAGTGCAGGAGGAAGGAGTGTAGGAGGAAGGAGTGTAGTCAATAGTTTCGGCTATCATTTGCAAGACATTCGTCTACACT
>CAZTPB010000015.1:2613-13248 GCA_964614555.1 uncultured Bacteroides sp. | reverse complement strand
CCTACACTCCTTCCTCCTACACTCCTTTTTTAAAAAGAGCACCTCACTCGAACAGTTCTGACTGCACTCCTACACTCCTTCCTCCTACACTCCTTTTTTAAAAAGAGCACCTCACTCGAACAGCTCTTCCAGTTCCTGCAGGTGCATATCCTGCTCGTCCGCCTGTCTGCACGGGTCGTAATCCTCCGGAAGGCGGAATTTCTCCTCCTGCGAATATCCCAGCGTCTGGTCGGCATACACCTTGTTCATATAGAGTCCCCAGATGGGCAGTGCCATGGAGGCACCCTGTCCGTAATACATACCGTCGAAGTGGATGTCGCGGTCTTCGCCTCCCACCCAGCAGCCGCTCACCAGCGAAGGGGTGAATCCCATGAACCATCCGTCGCTGTTGTTGTTCGTCGTACCCGTCTTTCCGCCCATGTCGGCCGTTATCTTGTAGCGCGAGCGCACACGTCCGCCCGTACCCTCGTTGATTACCGCCCGCAGCATCACCAGCATCTTGTAGGCACTCTCTTCGCTGATCACCTCCTGCATTTCGGGTGTGAAGGTGGCCACAATGTTGCCGTCGTTGTCCTCGATGTGGGTGACAAACATCGGTTTCGAGCGTATGCCCTTGTTGGCAAAGGCCGTATAGGCACTCACCATCTCGCCCACAGAGATTTCGCAGGGGCCCAGGCAGAGGGCCGGTGTGGGCTGTATGTCCAGGTTGCGTATGCCCATGGTGTGCAGCAGGTTCACCAGTGCATGGGGGTTGAGCTTGCTCATCAGGTAGGCCGAAATCCAGTTGTTCGACTGTGCCAGCCCCCATTTCAGCGTCACCATCTCGCCATAGTTCTTGCGGCTGGTGTTTCTCGGGCTCCACGGCTTTCCGTCCTCGGTGATGATGGTCTGCTCCACGTTGCGTGTCTCGTCGCAGGGGCTGAATCCGTTCTCCATGGCCAGTGTGTAGAGGTAGGGCTTGATGGTAGAGCCCACCTGCCGGCGTCCCACCATGGCCATGTCGTATTGGAAGTGGGTGAAGTCCGGTCCGCCCACGTATGCCTTCACGTGTCCTGTGCCCGGCTCCATCGACATGAATCCGCAGCGCAGGAAGTGCTTGTAGTATCTGATGGAGTCCATCGGCGACATCAGGGTGTCAATCTCTCCCCGGTCGTAGGTGAACACGGTCATCTCTATCGGCTCTTCGAACACCTTCTTTATCTCCTCCAGGCTGTGTCCGCCCTTCTTCATGGCGCGGTAGCGGTCGCTCTGTTTCATGGCGCGGGTGAGGATGGTCTCCACCTCCTCGGGCGTCAGCTGGTTGGTGAAGGGTGCCGTGCGCCGTCCCTTCTTTTCCTTGAAGAAGGCAGGTTGCAGGTACTGCTTCACGTGTTCGTTCACCGCCTCTTCGGCATAGCGTTGCATACGGCTGTTGATGGTGGTGTATATTTTCAGACCGTCGGTATAGATGTTGTAGGGCCGTCCGTCCTTCTTGAAGTTCTTGTTGCACCATCCGTAGAGGGGGTCGGTCTCCCATGCGAGCGAGTCCTCATAATACTTCTGGTATTGCCAGTCGGGATAGTAGCTCCTCACGGGTTTCTTGGCCATAAGCCTGTCCCTCAGGTACATACGCAGGTAGGTGGCGATGCCCTCCTTGTGGTCAGCCCGGCGGAACTTCAGCCGGATGGGCAGTGCCTGCAGCGAGTCGCACTCCTGCTGGCTGAGGTGTCCGGCCTTCCGCATCTGCGCGAGCACCACGTTGCGGCGCCCCAAGGCATTCTGCTGGAAGCGGCGCGGGTTGTAGAGCGAGGGGTTCTTGCACATGCCCACCAGCATGGCACTCTCCTCCACGTTCAGTTCGTGGGGGTCTTTGCCGAAATAGGTGTTCGAGGCCGTCTTGATGCCGATGGCGTTGTAGTTGAAGTCGAAGTAGTTGAGATACATCGTCAGAATCTCCTCCTTCGAGTAGTAGCGCTCCAGGTTGACGGCTATCACCCACTCGATAGGTTTCTGGAAGAGGCGTTCCAGCGTGCTGCCCGCCACCTCCGAGTAGAGCTGCTTGGCCAGCTGCTGGGTGATGGTGCTGCCGCCGCCTGCATTGGCATTGCCCAACAGTCCGCGCTTGATGAGCGCACGCATGAAGGCGCGGAAGTCGATGCCCGAATGTTCGCGGAAGCGCACGTCCTCCGTAGATATCAGTGCGTCTATCAGATTCTGCGGCAGCTGCTGGTAGCTCACATACACGCGGTTGTTGCTCTTGTAGGACCACGTTCCCATCGTCACCCCGTCCTGCGAGATGATTTCGCTGGCAAACTTGTAGTTCGGATTCTCAAGTTCCTCCACCGGCGGCATATAGCCTATCCAACCTTTCGCTATGGCGTAAAACAGGAAAAAGACACCCGCCACTGCCAGCAGGAGCAGGGTCCACAACGTATAGATAACCTTCTTTCTCATTGTCTCTCTGAATATTGAATGTGCAAAGATACGCAATTTCCGCCTATTATCCTGCTTTGCCTGCTGTTTTTTAAGCAAATTCACAAATCTGTTACCGTATAAGTATCTGTATCTATAAATATCTATATGCATATAGATAATTATATACAGATACTTATAACGATTCGTATATATGATAGAATATCATTACAAAAGCAGACTGTATCACACACCAGATTATCAATTTTATTATTAATTTTATTCTTAATTTTACACTACATCCGCAGCCGTTCTGTTTTCCGGATTTTCTAATGGCTACATACACAGGCAGATAAGGTGTTTTTTGGGGCAACTTTTTTCGTCCGTAAAAAGATAAACTTTCCTTTTTGGAAAACTTTTGTATGGCGGTGAAATGGTAAAACAGCAAATTATCAGCGGTTTATGTTTCTGAAATGGAAAATTCAGAGAATGGCAGAAAAATTTTTCCATTTTATTTGGAAGATTCAGAAAAGCATATTACTTTTGCCGCACTTTCACCGTGTGGGTGAGAGGAAACCTTATTGTTCACCCCTAAAATCTTTTTGTTAATGGGAAAAGAATTACAAGAAAAAGCCCACGGGCGAATCATCGGACTTGATGAAGAAAATGTCAGACAAATAATAGAGAAGGCCAGCAACAGCTCCATGGCAGGGCAGGAAGTGTCATACTTCGACAACTGCCAGTCGAAGTCCCCAAAGCTGAAGAGGCTGTGTGAAGTCGTCGAAGCTATCGTCAGCAGCGAACAGGTGAAGCGCAGCACCACCATCGTGCGCGGTTATCACGACGCAGGCGACAAGGAGGGATACGACAGACACAAGCGGCAGGACCTGCCTGCCTTCACCGTGGCCGGGCTGTTTGCCGAAAAGCGCAGGAAGAAACACCTGACGGCCTACACACTGCTGGAGATGGTGGACCTCGACAAGATAGCCACCCGACAGCTGCTCGACGAGGTTTGGAAGAAGGTGGAGGCAGACCCCTGCACACTGCTGGCCTACCGCACTCCGTCAGGGTGCGGACTGCGCATCATCGTGCGTGTGGAGGGAGTCACTGACGAGCGCACACACCTGCAGGCATGGACGCAGGTGAACGAGCACTACACCGAGGTGACAGGCATACCCTACGACCCCTCTACCAAGGACACCACCCGACTGAGCATCATCTGCCACGACCCCGACGCCCTCTTCCGACCCGATGCCGAAGTGTTCCGCGTGGAATATGCACAGCCAGCTCCCGCGAAAGCTCCGCGCAAGGCCGGCCGACCGGCCAAACCGGAAGTGGAGAAGCGGTGGACACAGGTGAAGAGGCTGCTGGCCCAAGAGGGCATCAGCTACACCGAAGGCAGCCGCAACAGCTACATCTCGCGCACGGCCTACCTGATGAACCGCTACGGCATCCCGCAGGACGAGGCCGCCACGTGGGCCTGCGGGCAGTTTGCCGACTACGGCACGAAAGAGGTTGCCGACATCTTCAGCAGCGTCTATACCAACCACACCGACGAGCACGGAGAGTGGCTGCAGACGAAAGGGGAAAGCGACAGCGGACAGCTGCTCATCGACCTGCAGGAGTGCCTGCGGGGCATGTGCACCGTGCGCTACAACGAAGTCAGGGGGCGCAACTACATCCGCTGGACAGACAACGCACCCTGGACGGAACTGACCGACAGGGACACCAACAAGCTGTGGCACGACACCAACGTCAGTCTGGGCAAGGCCATCAAGAAGCAGGTCATCATTCAGGAGCTGGAGAACCCCGACTTCGCCGTCAGCTACAACCCCTTCGCCGAATACTTCGCCTCGCTGCCCGCCTGGCAACCGGGCGACACCGACTACCTCGCACAGGTGGCCGGCATGATACGGGTGAAGGAGCGCGACCACTACCGCCTGCCCATCGAGACGGCCGTCGCCAAATGGACAGTCAACATCGTGGCCTGCTGGCTCGACCCCAACGTGAAGAACGAGTGCATCTTCACCCTGCTGGGACCGCAGAACTGTGGCAAGACCACCTTCTTCGAGAACTATCTGCCCGCCGAACTGAAGGAATACTTCGTGCAGCCGGGCAACATCAGCTTCAAGGACCGCGATGAGCGGGCCTACCTCACCGAAGCCGGACTCATCCTGCTCGACGAGCTGGACAAGCTGCCCGAACGCCTGTTCCAGCTCATCAAGTCCACCACCTCCACCCAGTTCGTCTCCGACCGCACGGCCTATGCCCGCTACAACCAGCAGCGCCCCCGCATAGCCTCGTTCGCCGCCACCGGCAACCAGACCTATGTGCTGCCCGAGAACAACAACCGCCGATGGCTGGTCTATGAGGTGGAGGGCGTGAGCAAAGAGCGCTTCCACATCCCGCACGCCGGACTCTGGGCACAGGCCTATGCCTGCTACAAGAGCGGCTACGACTTCCGCCTCACCGCCGAAGAGGTGCGTTGGGTAGAGGAGCAGAACAAGCGTTTCCAAGAACCGGACCTTGTGGAGGACGCGATACTGGAAAACTTCCGCATCCCCGAAGACCCGCACGATATGCACAGCAAGCTCTACAGCACGCACGAGGTGCTGAAAATCATCAACTACAGCCACCAGTTGAAGAGCATCACCTCCAAGCAACTGGGCAACACCTTGCAGCGGATGGGATGCCGGCGCATATCGGGAACAGGCGGCAGAAAAGGCTACAAGCTGGTGCTCCTCCCACCCCAAACGGGATACATCCCCGACGAGGCCATCTGACCCCTCCTGCCCCCCAACAAGACAGATAAGACAGATTTGTTATAGACTTTTAGGCAGAAAAAATAAATAATTCCATTACTGAATACAGAAAAACAGTTATCTGATTATTTTTTTTATTTTGCTATATCTCTATAATAAATCTGTCTAATCTGTCTTCTGTCTTCGAAAACGGGCAAAAAAAGGCGGAAATCATCCGCCGAAACAAAAAATCATCAAGATTCCCACACACCCCAATCCACGTCAGAAAGGAACGTCTCTATCTGTCCCCCCCCTCAAGGCTCCCCCAACGCCTCCACTATCAGCTCCACCTGCCGGGGAGTGAAGCAGCGGCGCGAAGGGTCGTAGCCCGTGCGGAGCAGCGAGTCCATCAACGTAGGGTGAAAGGCTATCCATGCCGACAGCTTCTTGCGGGCAGCCGAGGCAGTGAGGTGGGGATTGTAGAGCAAGGCCAGCTCGCCCTTGCCATAACTTCTGAGGTGCATCTTCTCCATATCCATAAATCCTGATTTTCCTGTCAAACAATCTTTTTACATCATATCTACCACAAAGATACGGATTTTTTGTCGTTTATGCAAATTTATCGCGCATTATTGCGCATCATCGTCCGCCTGTGGGAAAGAGTGCGCAAGGGGCACCGGCAATGCCGTATCTTTGTAGTGCAGAAAGGGAGAAAAGGGCCCAACCTCCCACCGGTCTGAAGCCGCACACTGTACCGCCAATGCCCGTTCATCACGGAGCCGAACAGCGTTCACCACGGAGCAGAATGGCATTCACCCCCTACCCGAACCCTGTTCGGCAAGGAGCTGAACCTGCACACGGCACACGGAGCGATGAAGACCCCCTGCAAGTGAGAAGAACAACAGATTTATTGTGTAACAAAAAAATGAAAGGAGATTTTGACTTATGGCATTCTACAAGGCAAGACTGAAAAAGATGAACGGACTTTACTATCCCGAAGCGGTGGTAGTAGGCAAACAAATCAGCACCCGGCAGCTGGCCGCCGCACTGAGCGACCGGTGTACAGTGACACTGGCCGACACCCTGGCCGTGCTGTCGGAGCTGGGTACGGTGATGGGCAACTATCTGGCACAGGGGCGCAGCGTCTCGCTCGACGGACTCGGGTCGTTCCGCTACACCATCAATGCGGCCAAAAACGGTGTGGAGACATCTGACGATGTGTCGGCCAAGCAAATCAAGAGCGTGCGCGTGAGGTTTGTGCCCGCACTGACTCGCAATGCCGACCGCACGGTGGCCTCGCGCACCCTCATCCCCTCTACCATCGACTGGATAGAATGGGGAGACAAGGAGGAGGAGGAGACCGCCGGCACCGGCACGGACAATGGCACCACTGACACCGGTACGGATGAAAGCACCGGCAACGGAGGAGGCTCCGATGATGAGGGCGACGAAAGCAATCCGCTGTGATTGATCACTCATCACAGCTTCACTCTACGATGACTTTCCGACGGTTTATGATGTAGATGCCCCGGCCGAGCCCCTGAAGGGTGTGTGCCTGACGACGCAGCAGGCGGCCCTGGAGGTCATAGACATCGGCCGGCCACACGATGCCCGAAGCCGGTATGGCCACAGTGGGACGGATGGCATCGGGGCTGACGGAGAGCATGGTCTGCACATCGCTGAAGGCAGTCTCCTGCCCGTCGGTGGAGACGAAGCGTATGTTGCCCGCCTGCAAGGGGTAGGTGTCGCCTTCCAGCGGTGCGTCTGCCGTGAGGCTGAAGCTGAACAGGGTGCCTGTGGTGTCGGCGATGGCCATATTGTCCGGCGAATAGCCCACCACACGGCAGATGTTGCTGCCTGCGGCACTGCTGCCCGTCCACAGGTGGGTGGTCTCGGTACGTACTGAGGGCACCAGGGCCTCTTCTCCTCCGGCTACGGTGAATCCGTCAGGCAGGATGATGTCCATCATGCAGGCTATGTAGGGATGCTTGTTGTCCAGCTGCACGTTCACCTGCCACCCTTCATCGGTAGCGACGGCCTCCAAGGAGACGGGCTGGCTGTTTTCTCCGGCCTCCATCTGCCAGTCGTCCGGGTGGAACAGTGCGGCAATGTCGTCGCCCGTCAGGGGGCTGATGTGGCTGCAGAGCCATGCCACGTCGCTTGCCGACACGCGGCTGTCGGCATCAATGTCGGCCTGCTCCGGGGAGAAGCCGCCCTCTCCTGCCCTTTCCAGCAGATGGTCGAGCAGGGCTTGCAGGTCGGCAGTGTCGATGGTGCCGTCGGTGTTCACATCGCCGAACGTGTAGGGCACAGGGGTGTCGGGGCCATACTCAGTGAGTGTCGCCATGAGGTGGGCGGCCCGCTGCGTGAGCCACTCCTTCATGCGGCCGGCATCGGCCTCGTATCCGTTGCCGTCGCTCCACTTCGTGGCGTTGTGCCGGAACGAGGAGGCGGCAAAGGCATAATAGTCATCGACATAGTCGAGCACCTCCTGCATGTGCTGCTTCGTGAAGGTGTCCCACAGACGGTAATAGAGGCACTGCACCCAAGGGCTCGACTGCCACAGGGCGGTGAAGAAGCGGCTGCCCGGGCGGGAAGTGTCGTAGTTGGCAAAGAGGTCGTTGGTGGCGCCGACGTGGCAATAGTTGCGCCCGCTCTCGTAGCCGAAAGCCCAGTCGAAATCCCATACAGGGCCGAAGATGTAGGGGGTGTTCAGATGGTTCAGGTTTTCGCGGTAGAGGAACACGCTCTTCGGGTGTCCCAGCTCGGCATTGAGCACCAGCTCGTTCACCAGCATGAAGCGCACCAGCTTGTCCATATCCACCATGCGTTCGAAGTGGCTGTTTTGATTCAGTGCCGTCTCGAAGCGGTTGAAGTCGGCTTTTATCTGCTCAAAAGTGAGCCGCGATGTGCCTTCCGCGAGGTCCGGCTCCTTGATGTTGACGGGCAGGTTGTAGTTGGTGGACTTGAACTTATAGACTTCGTCGTAGTACTTGTCCAGCTCCAGGAACACGGCCTGCGACTCGTCTTCGAGCTCGACGCTGTTGTTTGCCAGCCCCGTCTTCTGCGTGAAGAGGTAGCTGCCCAGGTAGCTGCCGTTCATGTAGAGCTCCACGGGCATGACGTCGTTGGCCGCCGCCGCACCGGTCATGCGTGCAATCTTCATGGCTACGGGGTTTGTCATCATCGAGCCGGTCTGTGCCTGTGCCAGAAGGTTCCAGTTCTTGCCCTTCTTCCATCCGAAAGGCTTTACGGACTTGGCAAACTTCAGGCGGTAGGGCTTCTTGTCGAAGTCGCGCCAGCTGGTGTTGCCACGCCCCTTTATCTGCACGGAATCCTGGAAGTCGGGCCATACGCCCTGCCCCTGGATGGTGATCAGGGCGTTGAGGTAATAGTCCTTGCTGGTCACCGTGGCTCCCCCGTCGATGTCTATGTCGATGCGCGGCACGGTCTCCGTGTGTTCGGCAGGCCAGTCGATGTCCACCACCAGCCCGCTGCCCATCGGCACCATGCGGAAGGCATATGTGGCGGGCTGCAGCAGCTCCGGCTCTTCCACCTTGGCAGTCACCTCGTGGAGGCTGAGTTCTGCCAGGCAGAGGTAGTTCTTGTAGCCCACCTTGACGGCTGTGAAGCGCAGATGGCTGTATGCCTTGTCCATGGCGATGGGAGCCGAGGTATATTCCAGCCCCTGTCCGGCCACAGGCAGTCCGCCGGCCTCGTCCAGCACAGCCACCTCTGTCCACGAGATGCCGTCGTCCGAGGCTTCTATCCGCCACTCCTTTATGTTGTAGCGTTCGGTGTTCGGGCGGCTGATGTAGTGGAAGAGGAATTCCCTGACGCCTTTCTTCAAATCGACCTGCACATAAATCTGCTTGGTGAGGTCCACCTCATAGACGGCATCCTTCGACCAGGTGGAGTGGAAAAAGGTGGAGGCGTCGCCGTCGAGCATCCTGTCCAGCCCTTCGCCCTCGATACTTGTCGGTGCGTTGGTCGATAGCATACCGGTCTCCAACGGAATCTCCTCGGTGGTGATGCCCGTCTCGCTCCACACCTCGTCAGTCACCTTCACGGCTGCAAACCGCCAATGTCCGGGCTGTGCGACGGTGTATGTCACCTCGCCGGCAAAGTGCAGGCGCGACAGGCCGCTCGCCTGCTCCACTCCCCCGGCATAGACCACCGCCCCTTCGCTGTCTGTGGCAAACGTCGGGGTCAGATACCTGCCGATGGCGGGCACTGTGGCCGTGGCTCTGCCGTCGGCAATGACGGCCTCGATGTCGTCGGTCAGCTCGTCGTTCAGGTCTTCGTCAAACACGAGCGACGTCAGCTCCGGAAAGTCGGGTGCCACCGTGCTGATCGAGTCCAGCTGCTCCGGTGTCCACTGCAGGACGCTGTCGTTCAGCAGGGTCAGTGTGCATCCTCCCGCACCGGTGTCCAACGACTTCACCACCTCTTTGGGAAAGGCTATCACCTGTCCGTCAGAAAGATACAGATAATGCTCCTCTACTTCCTGTGCACTCACTCCTGCTGCCAGCGGCATGACGAATGCCATGGCAGCTATCTTGAAGAATTTACGCATAATTTTCTTTAAAACTGTGTCTGTTCTATATAACATATGATATATTCGGGTGCCAAAGATAGTGGAAATCCCTGAAAAGTCTGCCATCGGCATCGGCTTTTTTATAATAACAGCCCCTATTCTCCCTGTTCTTCGTGGAAATTGGGGGAGGGAAACTGAAAAAAGAGGTAGGAATTGCCCCGTGTATCGATTTTATTTCGTACCTTTACACCCAATTCCGAAAAACAGACCGAAACGTTTATACCTAACATATATGGAAAACAGAAGTTTAGTTACCATTGCAGACCATTCGAAGGAGAAAATCATGTACCTTCTCGAGATGGCCAAACTCTTTGAGGAACATCCCAACCGCAATATTCTGGACGGACGGGTGGTGGCCACATTGTTTTTTGAACCTTCTACGCGTACCCGACTCAGCTTTGAGACGGCGGCCAACCGGCTGGGGGCAAGGGTCATCGGATTCACCGACCCGAAGGCCACCAGCTCGTCGAAGGGCGAGACACTGAAGGACACCATCATGATGGTGAGCAACTATGCCGACATCATCGTGATGCGCCACTACCTCGAAGGAGCCGCACGCTATGCCAGCGAAGTGGCACCCGTGCCCATCATCAATGCCGGCGACGGAGCCAACCAGCACCCCTCGCAGACGATGCTCGACCTCTACAGCATCTACAAGACACAGGGCACACTGGAGAACCTGAACATCTATCTGGTGGGCGACCTCAAGTACGGACGCACCGTGCACTCGCTGCTGATGGCCATGCGCCACTTCAATCCCACTTTCCATTTCATTGCTCCCGAAGAGTTGAAGATGCCGGAGGAGTACAAGGCATATTGCCGTGCACAGGGTATCCGTTACGAAGAGCATACCGAGTTTGACGAACACACCATCGCCGAAGCAGACATCCTCTACATGACCCGTGT
>CAZTPB010000015.1:0-2603 GCA_964614555.1 uncultured Bacteroides sp. | reverse complement strand
GTATGAGCGTGTGAAGGATGTATATATATTAAGGAATAGCATGTTGGCCGGCACACGCCCCAACCTTCGCATCCTGCATCCGCTGCCCCGTGTGAACGAGATCGCTTACGATGTGGATAGCAACGAGAAGGCATACTATTTCCAGCAGGCCCACAACGGACTCTTTGCCCGTCAGGCACTCATCTGCGATTGCTTGGGTATCACCATCGACGAGGTGAGAGAGGACAAGACGATAATATATTGAAAATTTAAGGAGTTAAAGGAGTTAAAGGGAGTTATCGGCTCTTCGAGCCTAGGAGTTATCGCAAGCAGAGCTTGCTAGCCAATAGTAAAGCTTTCATGCAAGCACAACATTCGGCTTTAACTCCTTTAACTCCTAAAAAAGAACAAAGATATGGACAAGAAAGAACTTCAAGTGGCTGCTCTCGAAAATGGGACAGTCATCGACCACATACCTGCTGAGAAAGTCTTCACCGTGGTATCACTCCTCGGCTTGCAGGACATGAAGACACCCATCACCATCGGAGCCAACCTCGAAAGCAAGAAGTTGGGACGCAAAGGCATCATCAAGGTGGCCGACCGCTTCTTCACCGACGAAGAGATCAGCCGTCTCTCCGTAGTGGCCAGCAGTGTGAAGCTGAACATCATCCGCAACTACGAGGTGGTGGAGAAGAAAACCGTCAGCACGCCCGACGAGATGCGCGGCATCGTACGTTGCGCCAATCCCAAGTGCATCACCAACAACGAACCCGGCATGGACACCCTCTTCCACGTGGTGGATAAGGCACAGGGCACACTCAAATGCCACTACTGCGAAAAGACTCAGCAGATAGAGAATGTGAAATTGGTGTAATGAAACAAGACTGGAAACCGGGGACGATGATTTATCCCCTGCCTGCCGCACTCGTGAGTTGTGGCAGCACCCCCGAGGAATATAATGTACTCACCGTGGCATGGACGGGCACCATCTGCTCCGAACCGGCCATGTGCTACATCAGTGTGCGTCCCGAACGCCACTCCTACCCCATCCTGAAGAAGAACATGGAGTTTGTCATCAATCTCACCACCAAGGATATGGCTTTTGCCACCGACTGGTGCGGCGTGCGTTCGGGCAAGGACTACAACAAGTTTGAAGAGATGAAGCTCACACCCGGCAAGGCCAAGTGTGTGCGATGCCCCATCATCGAGGAGTCTCCCCTCTGCATCGAATGCCGTGTGAAGGAGGTCATCTCCCTCGGGTCGCACGACATGTTCATCGCCGAAGTGCTCAATGTGAAGGCCGACGAGAAATACCTGGACGAAGAGACCGGCAAGTTCGACCTCGCCGCCAGTGGCCTCATGGCATACGCCCACGGCGGATATTACGAACTTGGAAAGAAAATCGGCAAGTTCGGCTGGTCGGTAGAGAAGAAGGAGAAGTAAACAAACAAATAAGACAAACCGCATCATGCTCACGACATTCTACATCATCGCTGCAGCCCTGCTGCCTGTAGTCATCCTGCTGTGGCTCATCTACCGCCGCGACAAGTATTGCCCCGAACCGGCCGGCCAGCTCTGTACAGCCTTCTGGTACGGCATCCAATCCGTTTTCGTCTCGTTCGCATTCTCCGTCCCCTTCAAAGCTATGGGACTTTATTCCAGTGAATATTCAGACATGATGGGAGCTTTCCGGCTGGCATTCTTCGGAGCAGCCATCCCCGAAGAGATAGCCAAATTCATCATGTTCTGGCTGTTGGTGCGCCGAAGCAAACATTTCGACGAGGCCATCGACGGCATCGTCTATGCCGTGTTCGTGTCGTTGGGCTTCGCTGCCTTGGAGAACATCATGTACTTATTCGACAACAGCGAGCAATGGATAGCCGTAGGCATCGTCAGAGCCATCTTCTCCGTCCCGATGCACTATGCAGTGGGGGTGCTGATGGGATATTACTATGCGCAATACCGGTTCTCCGTCAAACCTTCACGAATACTGATTGTATGCGTGTTGGGGGTACCCATCCTATGCCACGGCCTGTTCGACTTCTACCTGATGTCTCTCAGCACACTGCCTCCCCTACTCATCCTGCTATTCCTTATTCTGTTCGTCGTCTTCTGCTTCAGGATGCACCGCTTTGCACAAAAGCGGATTAACGAACAGGTGGAGCGTGACAAACTGTGGAACAGATTGTCCGACATGGAGAGAAAAGAGCAAGCCTCATAGGATAGTTTGAGAAAAAAGTAGCTCCATCTTCACTCATTATGAAAGAAATGTTGTACCTTTGCAACTTCAAAATTGAATTGACATAAATTAGACAAATAATGAAAAGAGACGAACTGATTTTTGACATTATCGAGAAGGAACATCAGCGCCAGCTGAAAGGTATCGAATTGATTGCTTCGGAAAACTTCGTGAGCGACCAGGTGATGGAGGCCATGGGCAGCTGCCTGACCAACAAGTATGCCGAGGGCTATCCCGGCAAGCGCTACTACGGTGGTTGCGAGGTGGTGGACCAGAGCGAGCAGATTGCCATCGACCGTCTGAAGGAACTCTTCGGTGCCGAGTGGGCCAACGTACAGCCTCACTCCGGAGCACAGGCAAATGCAGCCGTATTGCTGGCCTGCCT
>CAZTPB010000014.1:0-21969 GCA_964614555.1 uncultured Bacteroides sp. | reverse complement strand
GAAGGCCGTTGATGCCAAAGACCGTTTTGTCCTCCGCTCGAAGTTCACCGTCGAGTACAACGTGAAGGGGCTTCCCCTCAACCCGTTCGCCTCGGTGGATTACGGATGCGGCCTCAACTATACGGCCAACAAATGGAAATATTCCATCGGTGCAGACTACAGCATCAACAAGAAGCACAAGTTCACCTTGTTCTACCGCTTCCAGACCGAAGACGACGACGACGAGCCGAACGGCCATATGTTGGGCATAGGATACAAAATCAAACTCTAAAAAAACGGATAAGATTATGAAAAGACTATTACTATCTATGGCATTGTCCGTCGTAGCCGGTATCACCTTACAGGCAGAAGACAACCATCTGTATATCCAACCGAATGCAGGAGAAACCACGGGATGGAGCATCCCTTCCCTGCAAAAGATGAGTTTCAAGGACGGCCATGTAGTGCTCACTACAAAAACGGGCACTACGTCCTCCACTCCCATCCCGTCAATCAGCCGTATGTACATCACTACCCCTTCCGCCCAAGGAATCGGACACACCAAGAGGGAACTCCCCTACCGGTGGGATGGAGAAAAGCTGCACGTAGAAGCACGCCCCGGCACAATGGTGGAGGTGTTCAACATCAGCGGCTCCATAGTCACACGGCAAGCCCTGGCAGGAACAACCGTTGACCTGCACCACCTCAGCAAGGGGATATACATCGTAAAAATAGAAGGAAAAGCATTCCGAATCATAAAGAAATGAGGCTCACTATGAAAAGATTCCTATTATCTGTCGCATCAATCGTGGCCATTGCCACAACGGGCAAAGCCCAACAGGCCATTTATGTGTGTGAAGGCTTCACCTACGACCTCCATCAGCTGACTCCCACTGACGACATCCGCTTTTCTGCAGATGGCAAAGAAATGAGCATAGGCAACTACAAGACTTACGAGCTGGAGGAAATTGACTCCATCACCTTTGCCGAACCTCAATATCCCAGAATAGACATTGTCTATAACGGCAATTCGGCCACGGTCAACGTGGGGAAGAATGTCAAAGGGGTCACCTACACGGTCAAGGGAGGAGTGGTAACACTGACATCTGCCACTACCACCGACGAATACCTCTACTCCGTATCAGGCACTTCCACCAACGGTTCACTCGTCATCAACGGCGAATACAAACTCACCGTCGAGCTGGCCGGGCTTACTCTGACCAACCCCAACGGCCCTGCCATCGACATCGAGTGTGGCAAGCGCATCGGAGTCATCCTCAAGGAGGGCACTGTAAACACCCTGACCGATGGCAAGAACGGCACACACAAGGGAGCCTTCTACACCAAGGGGCATCCTGAATTTGAAGGAGGAGGCACACTCAACGTCACCGGCAACACCAAGCATGCCATCTGTGCCAAAGAATATCTGCAGATAAAGAAATCGGCCGGACACATCAACATCCTGAGTGCTGTGAGCGACGGTATCCATTGCGGAAAGGGCAACCAGCACGACGACAACTGCTTCTTTGAGATACGTGGCGGTGTCATCACCGTGAACAATGCCGGAAGCGATTGCATTGATGCCGACGACTACGGGTGCATGATGATAGAGGGCGGTGTGCTCAACCTGAACGTATCGGCCACCGACGGAGCAGGACTCAAATGCGACAGCATCCTCCACATGACGGGCGGTGATGTCAACATCAAAGTGACCGGAGCACTCAGCGAAGGCATCCGCACCAACTATTCTGCCTACTTCGACGGTGGGGAGATCAGTGTGGATGTCAGTTCCAACGGCTCGAAGGGCATCCGCGCCAAGCGTTGCAGCAAAGTTTCCGACACTGTGCTCAACGGAGGTTTCCTCTATTTCGGAGGCACTGACGTGGACATGAACATCACTGGAAAAACCAATGCCGCCGACGGCACCGATTGTGTAGGCATCAGAGCCGACCGCGACTTCACCCTGACAGGTGGCGACATTACCCTCACCGTTGCCAGCAGTGATGCTACGGGATTGGTTGTCAAGGGGAAAGATACCCGTACGGGCGGGATGATTGTGATAAAGTAAACATTGGCTGTGCCCAATATTGCACGCATGCCGAGTGTTGATTCGCGAATAATCGGGATTCGATACTCGGCATTTTTTCACCTCAACCTCAAAAGGTCGTTGACGACAGGAGTATAATCCGCCTCCTTGTCGTTCATCTTATAGAGGCGGTCAAGGCGGATACCGTAGCGTTGGGCAACCGTGTACATCGATTCGCCGGGCTGCACCCGGTGGATGATGTAGGGCTTGCGTGCACGGCGATGCTTCTTCTCCAAATAGATGATGTCGCCCTCCTGCAAATCGTATCCCTTATAGAGGTCGTTATATTTGCGCAACTTGCGGGCAGAGAGGTCGAACTCCTCCGCAAGCATCCCGAACGTGTCCCCTTTACGGGCGACCACATAGAGGAGGCCATTGGCCAAGAACGTCTCGTGAGGGAAAGCAATCCATTCCCCCTTCAGTTTGGAGCGGTCAAACTGATCAAGCCCATACAATTCTATCAGATTAATCAGTTTTTCGGCATAGGTAGGGCTGGTTGCATACCCGGCTTTCTTAAGCCCCCTCGCCCAGCCCTTGTAATCGGTAATGTCGAGTTTGAAGAGAGATGCATAGCGCTGTTTGGTGGCCAAGAAGCGCGAATGGTCTTCGTACGATTCGCGTGCATTCTTATAGACACGAAAGCATTCACCACGGGCATCGTCGTCGTGATAGGTGCGTTTTCCCCGCCAGCCGCTTCCGCATTTGATACCGAAATGGTTGTGCGACTTGCGTGTAAGCACACTCCTGCCCGCTCCGCTCTCCAGCAGTCCCTGTGCCAACGTGATGCTGGCCGGGATACGATACCGCTGCATCTGCTCGACGGCTTCCACCTTGTACTTGTCAATATAGTCAAGATATTGCCGGTTGCGGTGTTGCCCCCAAGCTCCGATGGCAGCTCCCGCCATCAACATCGTCAGGAGGATTCCTCTGCAAACAATCTGTCTCATACACATTTCCGTTTTTCAGTTTTTCATTTCAATACCTGAACACCTGCTTGTAGCCGGTGATGTTTCCGCAAGCATCCTCCACGGTAAGCTCCAGCATATGGAGCCCCCCGGTAGCCTCTACAGGAGTATCCGCCAAACGGCAGGTGAGCCTGCGCGTCTTCGAGCTGTAGGCAAAAAGGACGAAAGCCCCGTCGATACGTCCTTTGTAAGCGGCTATTCCCGTCTCATCATCAGCTATTTTCAGGGTGATGGTCTCCGTACGTGTCCATTCGTCGGGCGATGTGACGGGAGTCACCCGTGGCGCTACGGAGTCTATGGCTATCCAATAAGAGGCCCCCAGTTCGCGTATCTGTGCCGTCATCATCCCCCGTTCGTATGTGCCTCCCACCGATCCTTGCCATTTGCCCCGCCTGGCAGCCACATAGTATTTCGCCGTCTCCACCGTAGGCCAGTGGCGGAAGGGGACGGACAGTGTGCAATAGTCGTGCAAGGGCACCGGTTCCTCTCCCAACTGGAAGATGTAGGAAGGAGCCAACGTGTCGGCCGGGTCAGACACCCGGATGTCCATACAGACATCTTCATAGAGCCTCCCACGGGGCACATGGAGCCTGACGCCCTCTTCGAAGACAAAGTTGTCCCTGCCGTGCTGGAGGCAGATGCTACCACTGGCTCCGCCAGCCGGTATTTCCTGAGGCACGCCCTGCACGGTGAAGCCGTATTCGGCTGTATTGCCATAGAGGTCGGCCAACCGGTAGGTAAAGTGGTAAGGACGCTCTTCGTCGATTGTGACAATGCCCCTTCCGCCCTCAGGCGTATGCAGCATACGCAAGGGGTTGCCCGGTGCCGCGAACGACTTCATGTACCATTTCCCACGGCGGACATATTCGGCATAATCCGTCCACGCATTGATCATGCGGTTTTCCTCAAAGGCGAAGCGGTCAACCACCGAACGGAACACCTCCCGCCCATCGACCAGAAGGGTGACTGTATGCACGCCGTAGTTGTTCGTCGTGCCGTCCATATAGTCGTTGGCCGAAATGCCAGCACCGATGCTTCCCCATGCACGGATTTCCTGCTCCACCCGCCGGCCTTTTCCGAAGGCGAACGGGCGCTTGCCTGTACCGCCCTCCACCACTCCCCTACCCGCTTGCGGATAGAGCATGATGCCCTTCGCCCTCGGTGGTGTGGTGTCTTTGATTTTGTCCTTATAGAAAATCAGCGGGTCTATCGGCTCGTTGGTGGCCGTCTCGCGGATTTCCATGTGCAGATGGGGGCCGAAGGAGTAGCCGGAGTTTCCCGCCAGCGCCACCACTTCACCCCGACGGACAGGGAAACGGCCGGGGGCAAAAGTGGTATCTACGGCAAACGTCTCGTGGGCATACTGGTGCGCCCGGATGACCTCGGCCACTTCGGGCGAGAAGGCTTTCAAATGGCCATATACGGAGGTGTAGCCGTTCTCGTGTGTGATGTAGATGGCGTTGCCGTACCCTCCGGGAGCCACGCTGACGCGCGAGATGTAACCGTCGGCGATGCCGTGGATGGGTTTTCCTTCCACGCCCTGTGTCTTGAAGTCGATCCCCCCGTGGAAATGGTTGGAGCGCAATTCGCCGAAATTGCCGCTCAGCAGGAGCGGGAAGTCAAACGGCGGACGGAAGAGCGGATGCCTGTAACCGTCCTCCGCCGTCACCATGACAGCCCCCCCAAGGAGAGCCAGTGCCAGGAGTGTTTTTCGCATGAGCCTCCCCGCTTTCAGCATGCCTTGAAGCTCATGTCCAGCCCTTTTACCGAATGGGTCAGTGCCCCCACAGAGATGAAATCGACACCGCACTCCGCATAGTCGCGCAGTGTGTCGAAGGTGATGCCTCCCGACGACTCTGTCTCATAGCGTCCGCCTATCAGCTCCACCGCCTTACGGGTGTCGGCAGGGGTGAAGTTGTCGAGCATGATGCGGTCAACGCCTCCGATGGCCAGCACCTGACCCAGTTCGTCAAAATTCCTTACCTCTATCTCAATCTTCAGTTCCTTGCCCTTGGCCTTGCAATAGTCCTGTGCACGCAGGATGGCCTTATCGATGCCTCCGGCAAAATCCACGTGGTTGTCCTTCAGCAGAATCATGTCGAAGAGGCCGATGCGGTGGTTCACTCCGCCGCCAATCTTCACGGCCGCCTTCTCCAGCATACGGAGTCCCGGGGTAGTCTTGCGGGTATCGAGCACACGGGTGCGGGTGCCCTCCAGCCGCTTCACATACTTGCGGGTGGTGGTGGCTATGCCGCTCATGCGCTGCATCACATTGAGCATCAGTCGCTCGGTCTGCAGGAGCGACTGCACCTTTCCCTCCACTACCATGGCCACATCGCCGGGCACTACCTCTGCACCGTCTTCCATCAGCACCTCCACCTTCATGGTGGGGTCGAAGCGGTGGAATATTTCCTTGGCCACCTCCACACCGGCCAGCACGCCCTCTTCCTTTATCAACAGGCGCGACTTCCCCATGGCGTCAGCCGGGATGCACGAAAGGGTTGTATGGTCTCCATCGCCTATATCCTCGGCAAAAGCGAGGTCTATCAAGCTGTCAATCAATTCATCTACTGATTTCATAGTCTCTTTTTTTTACTTTAATTTTCAGTCAATACATATTTTGTCGCAAAGGTACAAAAAATAAATATCCACACAAAAGGGGAGTGTCGGAAAATTGGGGGAGACGGAGAAAAATAAGCTTTTTTTGAGGGGATTGGTGCGACGATTTTTTTGCCGCGTGGAGGAGAAAATTTTCTCCCGTAGAGAAAATATTTCAGCGTGGCAATGTGTGTCCGCACACTCTTCACGGCGATTGGCACGAGCTTGAGGAGGGGTGGGTTGTATGCAGGTGAAGAGTGTAGCCGACCTATAGCGACGTGTAATTTCAGTAGTCCAAAAAGTCGGTTACGCTGTCTCTTTTTTCCTATTTTAAGAAAAAGAAGACGCATATATACAGTTATTCTGCACAAAAATTGTACCTTTGTGCACTTTTTTAGCATAAGAGAGACCAAACGACTATTATGAACAAAGAAAATAACGCAGAAAAGCCGGGTGTCGTTTACCGTCTGTTCAAGACGTACCTGCGCTTCATGCACGACAAAGTATATTACAAAAAGACTTATAGCGTGAACAGCGGGGCTATCCCTGAGGACGGCACACCGCTGCTCGTTGTGAGCAACCATCAGAACTGCCTGAACGACCCGTTGGGGGTGCTCTTCACCTTCCGCGACCGGAAGCCTAACTTCATCACACGTGCCGACGTGTTCGCCCTCTCGCCCCTGGCCAACAAATTCCTGCGCTCCATCGGCCTGCTGCCCGCCTTCCGCATCGCCTATGACGGCGAGGAGAACTTGGGGAAGAACAAGGAGACCTTCAAAATCACGGCCAAGGCACTGCTCAGCGGAGCGACAGTGATAATGTATCCCGAGGCGGGACATCAGGACAAGCACTGGCTGGGCACCTTCTCCTACGGATACACCAAAATGGCTTTCGAGGCTGCAGAAGCGGACAACTTCGAGACGGAAATATTTATCCTGCCCTCGTGCAACCACTACTCCGACTACTTCGGCATACAGAATGAATTCATGGTGAAGTTCGGTGAGAAAATATCGCTGAAGCCCTATTACGAGTTGTACAAGACGAAACCGCGCACGGCGCAACGCGAGGTGAACGCGCTGGTGAGAAGGCAGATTGAGGAGCTGATGCTCGACATACGCGACGTGGAGAACTACGATGCCATCGACTTCATCCGCCTCCAGTGGGGGGCCGATGTGGCCGGACAGATGGGGCTGAATCCCAAACGTCTGCCCGACCGACTGCTGGCCGAAAAGGCCATCGTGGCCGCCATCAGCGACGAGGCCAAGAGTGACCCCGCCGCTACGGACAAACTCTTTGCCGACGCACGCGAACTGAAGCACCGCCTGCACGAGGCCGGATTCCGCCTGAGCGATTTGGAATGCACCTCCACCCCTTTTGCCGGCTCGCTGAAGCTGATGGGTATGCTGGCATTGCTGCCCCTGTGGATAATCGCGCTATGGCCGTCGCTGCCGGCATACGTCATCCCGATGGCATTCTTCAAGAAAAAGTTCACTGACCCGATGTTCGAGGGCACCATCCTCTACGCCTTCAACGTACTTTTCATCCTGCCCCTCTGCGCCCTTGTCACCTTCATCGTCATGTGGGTGAACGTCAACTGGTGGTCGGGACTCATCTACATCGCCCTCTTCCCCGCCCTCATGCTCTTTGCTTGGAAATACATCGCGTGGGGAAAGGCCATCGTGCGCGAATTCAGATTCCTGATGGCACCGTCAACCACCATCAGCCGCATCAGAACACTGAAAAAAGAGATCGAAGACAATATATTCAACAAACTGAAAAAGAAAATATGCAAAACAGAGTTGTAATCACCGGCATGGGCATCTACTCATGCCTCGGAAAGACCCTGGATGAAGTGCGCGACTCGCTCTACCAAGGAAAGTCGGGCATCATATTCGACCCCGCCCGCAAAGAGATGGGATTCCGTTCGGCACTGACCGCCCACCTGGAAGAGCCAGACCTGAAGAAGGTGCTCAGCCGCGCCCAGCGCGTCTATATGCCCGAACAGGCAAAGTATGCCTACTGCGCCACCGCTGATGCACTGCGCAATGCGGGCATCGATCAGGACTATCTGAACACACACGACGTAGGCCTGCTCTACGGCAACGACTCATCCACCGTGCCCAACGTGAAGGCCGTGGATACCATGCGCGAGAAGAAGGACACCACACTCTGCGGCTCAGGAGCCATCTTCCAGTCGATGAACTCCACTGTGACGATGAACCTCGGCTGCATCTTCAAGCTGAAGGGCATCAACCTGACGGTGTCAGGCGCCTGCGCCAGCGGCTCGCACGCCATCGGCCTCGGTGCACTGCTCATACAGAACGGCCTGCAGGAGATGGTCGTCTGCGGAGGCGCACAGGAGGTGAACCCTTGGGCGGTAGGCTCGTTTGACGGCATTTCGGCATTCTCCACCCGCGAGAGCGACCCCACGAAAGCCAGCCGTCCGTTCGACCGCGACCGCGACGGACTGGTGCCCGGAGGAGGTGCGGCCACCGTCATCATCGAAAGTTACGAATCGGCCGTGCGCCGCGGTGCACCCATCCTTGGAGAAATCCTCGGCTACGGATTCTCGTCGAACGGCGACCACATCTCATCGCCCAACGTGGAAGGCCCCAGCAAGTCGCTGCTGATGGCCATCCGCCGTGCAGGCATCGGCATCGACGAGATAGGCTACATCAACGCACACGCCACCTCTACACACGTGGGAGACACCAACGAGGCGAAGGCCATCTACAACGTCATCGGCGACCGGCGCATTGAGGTGACAAGCACCAAGAGCCAGACGGGACACGAGATGTGGATGGCAGGTGCCAGCGAGGTCATCTACTCGATGCTGATGATGAAGAACGGATTCATCGCGCCCAACCTCAACTTCGAAAACCCCGACGAGGACTCTGCCAAGCTGCTCATCCCCAACCGGCGCGTGGAGAAGCACTTCGACACCTTCCTCTCCAACTCCTTCGGATTCGGTGGCACGAACTCGACGCTGATAGTGAGAAACCTGTAAGGAAATCATAAACCATAAATAATAAAGAATAAAAAAACAATGGAAAAGAACGAACTGATTGCCAAAATCAACGAAGTATTGGCCGAAGAATTTGAAATCGAAGTAGCAGACATCACACCCGATGCAAACATCAAGGAGACGCTCCAGCTCGACAGCCTGAGCCTCGTGGACATGGTGGCACTGATAGAGTCGGAATTCGGTGTGAAGATCAAGAGCACCGAACTGGTGAACATCCAGACATTTGCCGCTCTCTATGACTTCGTGAACGACAACCAGAAATAAATGCAGGTACAATTTACAAGGTACAATTTACCATACGGCACTTCCAGCCAAATTGTACTTTGTAAATTGCATTTTGTAAATGTATCAGATTGTACCTTGTAAATCGTAACATTCTAAATGAAGTACCCTTTGCTCACGGGAGAGGAGCTCTACCGGCTGATTCCCCAACGTCCGCCCATCGTGATGGTGGACACTTTCTTTTCTGCTGACGAGACGGATGCGGAGACAGGACTTCACATCCACACCGACAACATCTTCTGCCAAGACGGCACGCTGCAAGAGCCGGGGCTGATAGAGCACGTGGCACAGTCTGCGGCCGCCTTTGCCGGATATGCCCCCTACACACGGGGAGAAGCACCGAAACTGGGATTCATCGGAGAGGTGAAGAAGTTCAAAATCAACCGTCTGCCACTGAGCGGTGATTTCCTGCACACCCGCCTCCACGTGATGGGCGAAGCTGGCGGAGTGACACTGATAGCAGCCGAAGTGAAATCGGCCGACGGAGACACTCTGGCCACCTGCCAAATGAAAATATTCATCAAAGAGGAGGAGAACAAAGCATGACGGACCACTCACCACGACTGAGCGAGACGGTGCGCGTGCAGGTGCGCTTCTCGGAAGTGGACTCCATCAGGATGGTGTGGCACGGCCACTATGTGAAGTATATGGAGGATGCCCGCGAAGCCTTCGGACGCCGCTACGGACTGGAGTATATGTACATCTATTCGCAAGGCTACATGGCTCCCCTCTTCGACATCAGAATGCGCTACCACCAGACGGCCACTGTGGACGACGTGTTGCTGGTGACTATCACCCTCCGCCCCTCGCGCGGCGCCAAACTGGTGTTCGACTACGACATCCGCAAAGCATCCGACAACTCACCGGTGCTCACCGCCGAATCCACCCAACTGTTCACCAATATGCAAGGGGAGCTGGAAGCCTCTTGCCCAGACTTCTTCACCGAATGGAAAAAGAGACACCAACTATGTTGATAAAGGACTATTACTCTATAGAGAACAGCTCCTCCGACGGAGCCACCACCCGTTTCCAAATCCGCCTCCACAGAGCATGCACCGTCTATCAGGGACATTTCCCTGAAAAAGCCGTGTCGCCCGGCGTGTGCAACATACAGATGCTGAAAGAGCTGGCCGAACAGGCAGCCGGCAAACCGCTCCGTATGGGCAACCTCCAGCAATGCCGCCTCACCACACTCATCACTCCCGACGAATACCCCACCCTGACGGCCTCCATCCGGCTTGAAGAGAAAGAGGGCCGCTACACATTGCGCGCCTCACTCGGACAAGGCGAAGAGACATTCCTCGATATGAAAGCCGAACTGGAAGAAAAACTCTGAGAAGGACGAAAAAGAAAAAGTCTTTGTAAAAACAACAGAACTGACTATGGAAAGCATATTCATCCCCATCTACCGCTTCTTGGCCAAACACCGCTGGCTGATGTACACACTGCTCATCAGCAGCACCCTCGTATTCGTACACTTCGGGTTGAAAGTGGAATATGAAGAGAACATTGCCAAACTGCTGCCACAAACGGAAAAGGCCACCGAGAGCGGACTCGCTTTCGGCAACCTGCGAGTGAAAGACAAGATATTCATCCAACTCGCCGCACGCAACAGTGAGGAGCCGCTCGACACGGAAACTTTGGCCGGCTATGCGGACGAACTGACCGGGAAGCTGCTTGCACGCGACACGGCCACACACTACATCGCACACATCCTGAGCCGCATCGACGACGACCTCATGGTAAACGGACTCGACTATGCCCTGACACACGTCCCCTCGTTTGTAGATGAAGCATGCTACGAGACATTCGACTCGCTGCTCACCCCCGAAGCCATCGGCCGGCAGATGGCCGAAAACTACGATCTGGTGATGAACGACGAAGAGGGCAACCTCTCTACCATGATAGGCCAAGACCCCGCCGCCCTACGCAAAGCAATGCTCCCCCAAGGACGCTCATTGGCCGGCGGTATGGGGGGCTTCACCCTGATAGACGGACAGCTCTTCTCGCCCGACTCAACGGTGGCGCTGGCTTTCCTCTCCCCCAACTTCAACGCCTTCAACTCCAAGGCGGGCGCCTGCCTCGTTGCCCTCATCGAAGAGGAGATTGAGACTTTCGAATCCACCCATCCCGAAGTGGAGGTGCTCTTCCACGGCTCACCGGTGCAGAGTGTCTTCAACTCCCGCCAGATAAAGCACGACCTGCTGCTTACCATCGGACTCTCGCTCGTGCTCATCTGCAGTGTCATCGGCTTCTGCTTCCGCAACCGCTCCACCCTGCTGATGCTGCTCGCGCCCGTCGGCTACGGTTCCTTCTTCGCCTTGGCTTGCATCCATTGGCTGAAGGGCGGGATGTCGCTTATGGCCATCGGCATCGGTGCCATCGTCCTCGGTGTGGCACTGAGCTATTGCCTCCACGTACTGACACATTACAAATATGTCACCGACCCCGAACAGGTGTTGCGCGACCAATCCACCCCCGTATGTTTGGGTTGCCTCACCACCATCGGAGCTTTCCTCGGCTTGCTGTTCACCCAAAGCGACTTGCTGAAGGACTTCGGCTTGTTTGCTTCCTTCGCCATGGTGGGCACCACACTTTTTGCCCTCATCTTCCTGCCCCACTTCTTCCGTCCGGAAAAGAACAAGCGCAATGAGCGGGCTTTCCGTCTGCTCGACCACATCAATACCTACCCCATCGACCGCAATCGTCCGGTGCGCTGGGCGATTGTAGCCGTCTGCCTCGTCACTCTCTTCACCTCCGGATGGGTGACGTTCGACAGCAACCTGCGCAACATCGGTTACAACGAACCGAAGGTCATCCGCTCGAACGAGCTGTATGCCCAAAAGGTCAACCGGGGATTCGCCTCCATGTATTACGCCTCCTCGCATCCCGACCTCGACTCGGCCCTTATATATAATAAGGTGTTGCTTGCCACACTCGACAGCCTCAGCCAAGAGGGCATGGTGAAGCAATACGGCAAAGCATCGGCACTCTTCATCCCCACCGCCGAGCAGGAGGAGCGCATTGCCCTGTGGCAAGCCTACTGGTCGCCCGAACGCATCAGCGAGGTCAGGACACTCCTCTCCCGTGCGGCCGAAGAACATGGGCTGAATGCAGAGATGTTCGAGCCTTTCCACATCATGGTGGAGAGCGAATACGAACCTTCATCGCTTTATGAGGATGGAGTGCTTCCCGAAAGCCTCTTGAGCAACTTCATCGAAGAGAGCGACGGGCGCTATCTGGTGTTCACCTCCGTACTGATGCCCGACTCGCTGAAGACGGACGTCAGCCAAGCCGTGGCCGCATTGCCCGGCACCGTGGTGATAGACCCCTTTTTCTACACCAGCGACATGGTGCGCCTGCTCAACGACGACTTCAACACCATCCTGGGCATCTCGTCCGTCTTCGTCTTCCTCGTGCTGCTCGTCTCCTTCCGCAGCCTCTCCATCTCCGTGCTGGCCTTCATCCCCATGAGTCTCAGCTGGTATGTAGTGCGCGGCATAATGGGCATCTGCGGATTGGAGTTCAACCTCATCAACATCATCATCGCCACCTTCATCTTCGGCATTGGTGTGGATTACAGCATCTTCGTGATGACAGGTCTCCTGGCACAAGCCCGCAAGCAGGGCGATGCCTTGCTCACCTATCACAAGACGGCCATCTTCTTTTCGGCCTTCGTACTGATGGTGGTGGTAGGCTCACTGCTCTTTGCCACCCATCCGGCCATCCATAGCATCGGGCTGAGCACACTCATCGGCATGAGCGCAACCATCCTGATCACCTACACCCTGCAACCCGCCCTCTTCCGATGGCTGATGAAGTTCAGGTATTTCCGCAAGGCTGCCGGAGGAGAATAGCCGAAGAAGCGAATGCCTCCCCTCATTAAAGGAATATTAGGAAATGTACCCCCTTTTGTGGTCAAAATGCCTACATTTTTTCACATTGTAGGCGTTTTTATTAAGTTTTTTTGTTCTTCTAAATTATTTTTTATACCTTTGCAACAATTTATAGGGAATCTTTGTTATTAGACAAAGAAAGATTAAAGGACAAGAAGCATGAACAAGAAGACACTATCCAGAATAGCCACATCGGTCAGTATCATCCTGTTTCTGACGGCTGTCATCACGTGGGGATACACCCGACTGAGCATCCGGGAGAAACAGACGGAGACGGACTTATACACACTGGTCCCTCGCGAATGCGACGCCATTCTGGAAACCAAAAACATCCATACCCTATACAAGAACATACAACACTCATGCTTCAATCAGGAATACAATGACCTGCACATATCCAAACTGCTGAATTTCCTTACCGACAACCTGGAAAAACTGGCCAACCAACAGGCACACGGGCTGAGTCCGGATATGAGCCAATTGCTCGTGAGCTTCCACCAGCCTGGAAGCACTTACGACCAAGTGATTTATGGGAAGATGAATGAAGATGACAAGACCTTCATAGAGAGAATCATGCAAAGCGACTCTTCCCCGACATTCCCACCCAAAACGGTGGAATACAAAGGAGAGCGCATCACCATCTACCCGTTAGGAAAAGAGTTTATGGCCTGCTATTTCCAACCGGGATTCTTTGCCATCAGCCTGCAGAAAAAACTGATAGAGAAAGTCATCGACGCACACAAAGAACACCGCAGCATCTGCACAGATGCCCAATTCGACAAACTGAGGAAAAGGAACAAGCGCAACGAGCCGCTGACCCTCTACCTGCACGACACACAGCATCCCCAAATACAATGGCTGGAGTTCGACATCCGCATGAATGCCGAAGCCGTCTTCCTGACAGGCGGACAAATGGCCAACGACACCTGCCTCCTGTTCGGATCGCCCATACACAGACAAATGCCGCTAATCAACGACACCGAACTGCCCGGACACATAAAGATGATGTATCAGCTGCCTTTTGCACAAGACATCGGAGAGGACACCACTGCCAACAATACCTTCCGGCCGTTGGAGAAATGGCTGGCAGAACATGATTGCCAGGAGGTGGATGCCATCATGTTCACCTCACAAGAGCAGCCGGACTCTTCCCTCCAACTGCTCTCTATCCCCTTGAAGAAAAGCAATGCCGAAGAGATGCAGGACGAATTGAAAAGAAGCCGGAAAGCCCTTGCCGGACATTGGCTGCAGGGCACTTTCTATCCGATATGGTCATACGAAGGTGGAGAGAAAATGCCCCACTACTTCATCACACGTCCCCACGTAAGAGACTATTGCCTGACATTCTATAAGGAAAAGATGCTGGTGGCCACAACACCGGAAATCCTGCTGGACTACCTCAAGGAAATGACATCACAACCCGACGGACAGGAACCACACAACAGACAGCTTTACCAATACTGCCTGAACGACTTGGCAGAACAGGCCAACTTCACCCTGGTAGCTGATATGAACGACCTGATGGGGACTACGATGGACAACCATCCCCCTACCCGACTATTGCCGGCATTCTTCTTCAAGCACAAGGATTTTTTCAAGAACTTCATGTTCTCTACCCAATTCATCTACACCAACGGACAAATCAACACCAACCTGATATTGAGGTATCAAGGAGATTCCCTCCTACGCAAGAAGATACAGGCCACATTGCCATAGAGGCTACGCAATCAACACTCTATCACCATCCCGTCATAGGTCAGATGCACATGCGGCGGCAAAGCCCGGGACACTTCGGCATGAAGCCCTATCTGATGGCTCATGTGGATGAAATAGGTCTCTTTGGCTCCCACACGGGCAGCCAGTCTCAGTGCATCGTCCAGATTCTGGTGCGAATCATGAGCCAGCATACGCAAAGCATTCACCACCAGACATTCCACCCCCTCCAACAGACTCCATTCCGAATCGGGCAGGCTCTTCAGGTCGGTCATATAAGCCAACGGCCCTATACGGTATCCCAGGATAGGAAGACGTCCATGCATCACCCTCACCGGCATCACCTCCACCCCTTTGACCAGAAATGACTGATGTGGTGACACTGTCTCCAAGGCAATACGGGGCACCCCCGGATAGGGATTCTCCCGAAAACAATAAGGCATACGTGTACGGATGTCCGACACTGTCAGCTCATCGCCATAAAGCACTATATCGCCATAGGCACAATAGGGGCGCAAATCATCTATCCCGCCTACATGGTCGTAATGCTCGTGGGTGAGCAACACCCCGTCAATCGGACGGAAGTCATCAAAACGCAACATCTGCTCACGGAAGTCCGGCCCGCAATCAATCAGCAGCCTTATCCCTTCATCCGTCTCCACCATGGCCGAAGCCCTCATTCTGCAATCGTGCGGATCTGTAGAGGTACACACTTCACACCGGCATCCGACTTGTGGCACACCGGTAGATGTCCCGCTTCCCAAAATAGTTATTTTCATCTGTCCGTTCCTCTGTTTGAATGGATTCCAAAACTCCACCACAATGGATGTTCAACTTATAAAATTCACTTCCGGATGGATTTCTATACCAAACTTCTCCTTCACCGCTCCGGCTACCACCTGACTCAAATCCACAATCTCTTGGCCGGTAGCCCCTCCCAGATTGACCAGCACCAATGCCTGTTTGTCGTGGACGGCCGCCCTCCCCAACGAACGCCCCTTCCATCCGCATTGTTCAATCAGCCATCCGGCAGGTATCTTCACCCTACAACTGTCCACCTCATAATAAGGCACATCCGGCCAATCTTCCCGTATGCGCTCCATCACACTGCGTGCCACTACCGGATTGACAAAGAAACTTCCGGCATTGCCCAACACCTTCGGGTCGGGCAACTTTTCGTTGCGGATGTTGCAGATGGCCCTACGCACACTCTCCAAGGAAGGCTTTTCTCCCATCCGCTCCAGTTCCTTACGGATATTTCCATAGTCTATACGCAGCACAGGATGCTTCTGCAGGCGATAGGTGACGTGGGTGACGATGTATTTGCCGCGCCATGCCCCCTTGAAGATGCTCCACCGGTATCCGTATTCACACACTGAGGGGAGGAATGCCTGCTCCTTTCCGTCTGCCCGGCCGACGGTCTCTACCTTTTCTATCAGGTCTGCCACTTCCACACCGTATGCCCCTATATTCTGCACAGCACTGGCTCCCACCTCACCGGGAATCAGCGAAAGGTTCTCCATTCCGCCCCATCCTTGCGACACGCAATGTTCCACCAGCCTGTCCCATACCACACCGGCACCTACACGCAGACAGACACTGTCTGCATCTTCACCAACCACTTCAATCCCTCCAATGGCCGAATGCAGGACTACCCCCCGATAGAAATCGGACGTAAACAGCAAGTTGCTGCCCGCTCCGATATGCAACCAAGGCATCCCTGCCCATTCTCCATGCAAGGCAGACAGCACTTCGCGCAACTCTTCCACCGAAGCATACTCCACAAAATGCGCTGCACGGACTTCCATACCGAAGGTGTGCCACGACTGCAACGAATAATCAGCATACCGTTTCATCCCTATACCTATTTTATATATATAATATGTATGACCATATACAGTCACATCAGTTTCCTACATCCTCATACCGTGCCAGCATCCAGCTGTCACCATGCCTGCGGAAATAAAGGGCATTGCAGAATCCGTTGCCCAATCCTTTCAGCAACATGATCTTCATTCCCGGCCTTTTCAGATAGCGCTGTCCATAATTGATGTTCACGAGCACTTCACCGGGCATAGGAGGTGCAAAAGCGACCCATTGCTCGGCATCTATCGTCGCCTCCAGAATATTGAAGTCATCTTCCGGATCGATGGTGACCAGCGGCAAAGGCTCGCTCACATGATTGCGCTGAAACAGGCTGTCGCTGACAAATTGCCACAAGAAACGGGCAAATCCGCTGTTGGCACACTCCGACAACGAATGCACCCTGATGCCCACGAGACTCCACAACCCCTCCTTACGCACAAAGTCATAGCACTGATACTTGTCTGCTGCCGCATGGATACACTCTACGGCCACAGTGTGCAGCGAGGTGTCTTTCTCCATTTCCATCTCCTCCTCGTTGTCATAAAGAGTGACATAGCTCTCCAATCGGCCAAACGGATGGCCCCTCTCCCACTCCTCCGACGAAATCAGTCTGTCTGCATCCTCCCCTTGCAAAGGCAAGGGGAAAACAATCCGTTGCCGCTGCAAGCTGCTGTCGGTCGCGAAGTTGAGCAAGAAGTCTTCAAACAGACCGTCAGCCATAGGCTTCAGATTTTCCTCTCCAAGCCACACCTCTTCATCTTCCGGAAGGGTGTCTGCCGATATTCCCTCCCCTGTGGCAGTTGATGCCGGAGGCTGCTGCCCGCCCTTTTCTCCTGCACAAGAGAGCAAAAAGAACAACAGCAGGCAGGCGTTTACGAGGCTGTTTGTTTTCTCAATACGTCGTATCACTGAACTCATTTTTAAATTTATCCGCAAAAGTAACTCTTTTTTCGGTTTTAATGGTTAACTTTGCGGCGTTTTTACACCTTTGAGAATAAAAAAACATTTCATATATGATAGCAAAAATAGAACAACTGCTCACCGAAATCGAAAATCTGAATGCAGGAAGTGCTGAAGAACTGGAAGCACTCCGCATCAAATACCTGAGCAAGAAAGGAGCCATCAACGAACTGATGGCCGACTTCCGCAACGTGCCTGCCGAACAGAAAAAAGAGGTAGGCATACGCATCAATGAACTGAAAAACAAAGCCCAAGAACGCATCAACGGACTGAAAGAGAGTTTTGCCAACCAGGAGACAGGCAACAGCGAGCTGGACTTGACCCGTACAGCCTATCCCATCGGTCTGGGTACCCGCCATCCGCTGTCTATCGTGAAGAATGAGATTGTGGACATCTTCTCCCGTCTCGGATTCTCTCTGGCAGAAGGCCCCGAAATTGAAGACGATTGGCATGTGTTCTCATCAATGAACTTTGCCGAAGACCATCCGGCCCGCGATATGCAGGACACCTTCTTCATCGAAGCACACCCCGACATTATCCTGCGTACACACACCTCTTCCGTACAGAGCCGTGTGATGGAGACCTCACAGCCTCCCATCCGCATCATCTGTCCGGGACGTGTCTATCGCAACGAGGCCATCAGCTACCGCGCCCACTGTTTCTTCCATCAGGTAGAAGCCCTCTATATCGACAAGAATGTCTCCTTCACCGACCTCAAGCAGGTACTCCTGCTCTTTGCCAAGGAGATGTTCGGCAACGATACAAAGATTCGTCTGCGTCCCTCTTATTTCCCCTTCACCGAACCTTCTGCAGAGATGGACATCAGCTGCAACATCTGTGGCGGCAAGGGATGTGCCTTCTGCAAACATACCGGATGGGTGGAAATTCTCGGATGCGGCATGGTAGATCCCAACGTACTTGAAGCCAACGGCATCGACAGCAAAGTCTATTCCGGCTATGCCTTGGGGATGGGCATCGAACGCATCACCAACCTCAAGTATCAGGTGAAAGACCTGCGTATGTTCTCTGAAAACGACATCCGATTCCTCAAAGAGTTCGAATCGGCCAACTGAAACTCTCCGGTTTATGGTTTATGAGTTATATTCAGATGCTTCAACAAATGGATGATAATTCATAAACCATAAATCACAAAACCGACAAGATATGGAAATAACCAGTGCACGATTCATCATCAGCAACACACAAGCGGCCAAATGCCCCCAAGACGGCAAGCCGGAGTATGCTTTTATCGGACGGTCAAACGTAGGGAAAAGCAGTCTCATCAACATGCTCACACGCAATGGCAAACTGGCTATGACATCAAGCACGCCCGGCAAGACGCTCCTCATCAACCATTTCCTCATCAACGAGAAATGGTATCTGGTCGATTTGCCCGGCTACGGTTATGCCCAACGGGGAAAGAAGCAACAGGAGAAAATCAAGGATATCATCGAAGACTATATTCTCAACCGCGAACAGATGACCTCACTGTTCGTCCTTCTCGACAGCCGGCTGGCACCCCAGAAGATTGATTTGGAATTCATCGGATGGTTGGGAGAAAACGGCATACCTTTCGGCATCATATTCACCAAGGCTGACAAACTTTCCAATGGGAAAGTGAAAGCCAACGTAGAAACCTACCGGCAGACTCTCCTGCAACAATGGGAAGAACTCCCCCCTATATTCATCACCTCGTCAGAAAAACGCACCGGCCGCCAAGAGGTGCTGGACTATATCGGCAGCATCAATGCCAGCCTATAAAGGGGGTTCTATTTCATTCTGAAAGCCGTATATAGCTCAAGCACGGCAGCGATACTCAGTGTCGCAATCCATCCGTTGTGCCGCTCTACAAACATCAGGACTCCCGTCACCAGCAACATGAAAGCCCCCAACAGCTGTTGACGGCGCAGACGCTTCACCACCAGGTCGTCCCCTTCATAACGGTCTGCCATCTGCATAGCGGCAAACATCACAGCTCCCACACAATACAGACAGGGCGCATATCCCCATCCGGTTATCATCAGCGCCGCACCGGCCAGCAGCAACAAAGCCCCGGCCATCATCACAGCCCCACAAACCTTAGCATTCATCTTTCTTCCGGCCATCCCTCATCACTCTTCAAAAATGAACACATCTTCATCCTCCTCCTTCATCAGATACTTCTCGCGGGCTATTTTCTCGATAACCTCAGGATTGCTGTTCAGTTCGTCCAGCTTCCGGGTATCCTCTTCATACCGGCGGGTATAGTCCTCTATCTCCGCCTTCAGAGTAGCTATCTCACGCTGGTGCACAGCACGACGCATCAGGCTGTTCTCGTCAAACACCCCGATGATACACAAAAAAAGGATGGTCACCACAGCATACTTGTAGCGACAGAGAAACATCCATATCGTTTGCAACTTTCCCATATACATCAATCAGTTATAAGCATTCTCCATTCATTCCAGCCCCACCATCACCGACTCGTCCGAGTCGATGAACACCGGAGCCTCCACTTCGTTCAGGCTCTTTTTCTTCTTGTTTTCTCTGGCACCGGCTTTCAGCAGATTCTTGGCAGCAGTGATAATGCTTGCCCCGCTGTCAGAGGTCGTTATCTTCAGTCTGTCCATACTCTTGACAGTATCTTTCAGTTTGTTTTCCACTTCGCTGAACCTGGCGGCAAAGTCCTGCGTCCGGTCGATAATCTGGTTGGCCGCCTTCATCATCTCCTCCTGATTCTTCAGTTGGCGCACCTGCGTCCACATCAGTTCCAGGATACGCAAGTTCATATACATTGTCTGTGGCCCCAATACCAGCACCCCTTTGTTATAAGCTTCCCTCCAAAGTGCGCTGTCGTTCTGCAAGGCCAGGTTGAGTGCCCCTTCCGTATGGATATACATGATAACGAAGTTCAGCCTGTTGTATCCCTCCTTCAGATACTTGCTGTAGTCCTTTCTGGCCAGTCGGTCCACCTGTGCCCTTACACTCGACAGATGCTCTTTCAGATACTGTGTCTGCTCCACCGGGTCTTGCGCATTGACATACCTCTCATAGGCAGTAAAGGACACCTTCGAGTCCACCACCACATCCCGGTTGTTCGGGAAATGCAGCACAAAGTCCGGGATCAGTCCCTTGCCATCGTCATCTTTGACCAGTTTCCCCAAAGAGTCCCTCAGATGCTCCTGCGACGAATACTGTTCTCCGTCCTTCAGCCCCAAGTCTTCCAGCAGTTGTTTCAGTTTCAGTTCCCCAAAGTTCCCCTGCACCTTCACCTCGCCGGTCAGTGCTCTGGTCAGCCGTTCGGCCGTTTCTCCCAAGCGTGCACTGTTCTGCATATTGGCCTGTATGGTGGCATCCAGTTTGTGCAGTGCCTCCTGATGTTTTTCCTTCGAGTCGTTCAGCGCCTCTTTCATCAGTTTCAGGCTTTGTTGCAGAGGGTCTATTATTTTAGACACCTGCTCCACATTCTTTTCCCCCAGCTCCTCCTGTCGCGCCTTCAGCACCGACTCCGACGTGGCCTTCATCTGTTCCTTTATCAGTGCCAGCTGTGCCTCTACCTGCCTTTTGTTCATTTCGCGCAGTGCCTCCAGCTGTTTTTCTGCAGTCTCCTTCACCTGGGCAAGCTGTTTTTCATAAAATTCCTCCGCCTGCTTACGGCTCTCCTCCAGCTGCTTCACCGCATTTTCGGCGTTGCTCCGCTGCACATCCCTCTCCGCAGTCAGTTCCTTCACCTCGTTGATGTAGTTCCCTATCTGCTCCTCCAGTACGGCATTCCTGCCGCCAAGCTCTTCCACCTTAGCCTCCAGAGCCGCTATTTTTCCGGCATCTTCCCTGTTGTTTCCATGCCTTCTCCCCAACAGATAGCCGGTTGCCGCCATTACGGCAATCCCCACCAAAGCAATTATCAGATACACTTCCATCGGTTTCTTCTTATTTCGTCTCTGTCATGTCGGAATCTCCCTCTTCTACATAGCACGGATTACCCGGATCATCGCGGTTCATGCATAGCCCTCTCCGCGCAATCCGCGCAATCCGTACTTATATGTTTGTGCCAGCCTTCCGTCAGGCAGCATCAGATACCCAAAGACTTCTTGATGGCCTCCATCTTGGCTTCGGCCGCAGCACTGGCAGCCTCATAGCATTTGGGACACCCCATTTCTCCCTTGGCCTCCATATAGAACTTTATTTTGGGCTCGGTACCGGAAGGACGGACCGACACTTTGCTGCCATCGGCAGTGAAGTATTGCAACACATTGCTGGTCTCCGGCATCACCAGGTCAGTGACATTGCCTTCGCCATCGGTAGCCTTGAGTGTCTTGAAGTCTTTAGCCAACACCACGGGCGAACCACCCAGTTCTTTCGGCGGATTGGCACGGAAGTTTTCCATCATGGCCTTGATTTCTTCGGCCCCGCTCTTTCCGGGTTTCGTCACACTCACAGCCATCTCCTTGGAGAATCCGTACTCCACATAGATGTCCATCAACACATCGTAGAGTGTCTTTCCTTGGTCTTTTGCCCATGCACAGATTTCTGCCAGCAGGGTACAAGCACTCACGGCATCCTTGTCGCGTACAAAGTCTTCGGCCAGGAATCCGTAGCTCTCTTCACCACCACCGATAT
>CAZTPB010000013.1:0-21996 GCA_964614555.1 uncultured Bacteroides sp. | reverse complement strand
CCATCTACTACAAGGACTACGAAGCCAACCAACTGAAGAAAGAAGTAATCGGTGGGTACATCCTGTTCCCTGGTGACGGAGAACCGGCAGAGGTGGCTAATGCAAAGTTCCATAAGAGTATTGAGGAGGTGAACATCGGTGCATTTCCATTACGCCCGAAGGATGAACAAAATCGGGAACTATTGGAAGATTTCATCCACGAACTGATAGAGACCAAATCATCGGAGACTGTAGCCAACGTGATTCCACAAAAAGGTACGATTGTGCATGTCCCCGACCGAGTATTGGTAGGTCTTGTGCGCCCAAGCAGCAGAAAAGATTATTATAGGAATTTTGAGGAAAGCAAGGCAAACTTGTATTATACTGGAGCAAATTTCCCGACAACCATATCTTTGGATGGACTACACTATTTCATTCCTTATTTTAAGGAACAAGGCATAAGAGATGTGTACCGTATTACACGCATCCGCACTATCACAGGCAAAGAGGCCAAGCAGATTGAAGGGGACAGTGCCAATACAAACGATTTGCGCTTGGCTTTTGAACTGGAATTCAGTCACAGATTGTACAATGACTTCCAACAAATTGAAACAAAAGGATTAGTCAATTACACCTTCCTTGATACCACATTCGAATCTTTAACAATCCCATCTGAACATCCATTATGACACAACGTATTATCCAAACCCTGAAGTTGTATATCGATGAGGAAAAGGCCATCGTGCTGCCCCGATTCTTCAAGACAGGGAAGGGGGAATATGGCGAAGGGGACAAATTTATGGGCATCACGGTGCCAAACATTCGCACAGTGGCCAAACGATATGCCGATGTACCCAAGGAAGTGGTCTGCGAACTGCTGATGAGCGAATGGCATGAGTGCCGGATGTGCGCCTTGTTGATATGGGGAATACAATATAAAAGAGGGACGCGCGAAGAGAGGGAGGAAATTTTCAACCAATACCTCAGCCTGACGGAGCGTATCAACAATTGGGATTTGGTGGACCTCTCAGCACCGGGCATTGTGGGCGAACACCTCTTGCATACGACGGACCGTTCCCTACTCTACCGGCTGGCAGACAGTCCTTTGCTATGGGAGAGACGCATTGCAATGGTGAGTACCCTGACCTTTATCCGTAAAGGGGATTTCAACGATACACTTGCCTTGGCCAACCGATTAGTGGACTCCCGGCACGACTTGATGCAAAAGGCCGTCGGATGGATGCTCCGCGAAATGGGCAAACGTGACATCAGCCTGTTGCGCATGTTCCTGAACGAACACGCTGCTACTATGCCTCGCACGATGTTGCGCTATGCCATCGAAAAGATGGACGACAAAGAGCGCTGTAAATGGATGAACAAAAAAAGAGAGGTGTGTAACTAATCTCTTATACACACCTTTTATATACACCTTTAAGATTTCCTATTATTGCTATCCGCTAAACATCTGCATTCGGCAGAAATGTTTAGCGGAAGCAATAATTCATACGACTATGGATGTCAATAGTCACGATTCTCAACGAATCACCATCTTCTTTCCATTCGTGATATAGATACCCGGGCGTGTGGGCACTCCATCCAGTCGGCGGCCGCTGAGGTCGTAGTAGATGACGGGCTGGTTGTCCGGTTGCGTTGTCACACGGCCGATGGCGTCGGCATTGTCCGTCTTGGTAATGATGACGTTGTCTATCAGGATGGCACCGGGATCGTATCCGTTGCGGTTGTTGCGCTCGTAGATACCCTTCACCAGCGGACTTTCGCCTGCGCGGAGCTTGTAGCTTCCTTCGAGCACGGTGGCACCGCCGCTCTTGTCGGTCATCTGATATGTCACTGTGGCCGTGGGCACATCCACGTTGAGTGTCAGGTGGTACCAGTGGCTGCCGGTGAATGTCCATGTGCCCTGGTTGCCGCGTTCTGTCTGTCCCTCGATGATTTCTTCGTTCACCGTGGCGGTTGTCCCCGTCGGGATGGTCAGTTCGAAGAGGTAGGGGTTATGCACTTCGGCCGAAGTGGTCACCCAGAACCATCCCCAGTTGTTGGCCACTTCGTCGGGTGCCGATTGGCTCATCACGGTGAAGTAGGCCGTCTTCTTGCCTTGTACGATGGCCAGGTCGAGGTCGAGCGCATAGCTGTTCACACCCGTGAAGTCGGCCGGTGTGAGGAAGAAGTCGGCTCTGTCGGCACTGTTCACGATGCTGGCGGCACGGCCTGTCGAACCGCTGAATACGGGTTGCACAATCGAGCCGTTGCCGCGTGTCCAGTAGTCGGCGGCTTCGCCCTTCTCGAAGTCGTAAGCCAAGAGCACGTTCTCGCCCAAAGGTTCGTCGCCCGGAGTCTCTTCGGGCTTCACCTCTTCGAGGAATTCCTCTTCTCCCTCGATGTTGAAGTTGGTGCCGGCCAGGTAGTAACCCAGGTGTGGCGGCTGGTTGTAGGCCACGTTCTGCCAGGCGATGGCCAGGCGGTAGTTATGGTCGTGCATCAGGGTGGGCACACGGTGTGGACTCTCGATGTTGGTGGCGATGATGTTCAGTTGCGAGGGGTCGTTCAGGTTCCACATGATCAGCTCTTCACGCCAGTCGCCCACGATGTCGGCTTGCAGGCAGGGGGTGGCCTTCGTCCAGTTGCACGATTGCGAGTTGTTGTATCCCACCGATGTCTTCACGAACTTGCTTCCGTCCCAATCGGTGATGTTTGGGCTGGCTATGCCCGTATTAGAATCGAGCGAGCCGTCGAAGAGTTCGTCCTGCAGGTCGCCGTCCCAATAGATGCGGAAGTTCATTGAGGGTGCCGAGCTGATGATGGTGTTAAACACTCCAGAGGCAGTTTCGCGTGGGTTGTTTCCCTTCGGTCCCCAGAATTCGTATCCCTCGTACTGGTCACTGATGTCTGCTGCCAATCCGCGTCCGGTGTCTCCGTCTGCCGTCTGGTGGAAGATGGTTTCACCCGTGCGTGCGTCAAACATGGCAATGCCGTAGGGCGAGCTCTCGTTGCAGCGGAACACCTCGTATCCCGGTCGCGAGGGTATCATGTCGGCCACGTGCATGGCATCGCCATGTCCCAGTCCGGTGGAGTAGAGCAGCCATCCGTCGTTGTCGATGGTGGCTGAGCCGTAGATGATTTCGTCGCATCCGTCGCCGTCCACATCGGCCACACTCAGGTTGTGGTTGCCCTGTCCGTAAGCGGTATATACGTCGCTCGTGCCGAAGGTGTTGGTTGAGTAGGTGCGCGAGGTTTTCGTCATCGAGGCATCCGTCAGTTCCACCTCCGTCTTCGATTTTGAGAAATGCAACCACTTGTGAGTCAACTTCTCTCCGTCGAAATCTACAGCCCACAGGTAGGAGTAGGTGTAGTATCCTCTGCACATCACCGCCGAGGGTCGCTTGTCCTGTCCGTCCAGGTAGGCCACTGCCGCCAGAAAGCGGTTACCACGGTTTCCGTACGAAGCCACATAGTCATTCTTTCCCGAGCGGTCGTCCCAGTTGAGCACTGTGCCCGATGCCGCACCGCCGTATCCACCGTCGCGGTTGGGGTTGTAGAAGATGGTGTGTATGGCCTTGCCCGTGGCTCCTTCAAACACGGTCAGGTACTCTTGTCCGCCAGTGAGTCGGGCACCGTTCGTGGCACGCCAGTCGCGCGTGTTGTCGGCCGATTTAATGGCGGAGTCATCAGCCACCTGATTCACATAGTTCCCCTGTGCATCCATTCCGCCGGGGGCCGTGCGCATGATGAGCTCCGACTTTCCGTCCTTGTCGAAGTCATAGACCAGATACTGTGTGTGGTGGTCGCCTGCCAAGATGTTAATGCCCATGTCTATGCGCCACAACTTTTCGCCCGTCAGGCGGTAGCAGTCAATGTACTCGTTGCCCGGATGGCGGCCCTCGCCTCCGTTGTCGGTCTTGTTCGAGGGTTGCCACTTAACGATGATTTCATACTCTCCGTCGCCATCCATATCGCCCGTAGAGCAGTCGTTGGGCGTGTAGGTGTAAGCCTCGCCTGTCACATCGTCCACACCACCGGCCGGTCTGTCCAGCTGGAGTACCTTATAGACATCCGTCCACGGGGTCACCTCTTCGCTGGTGGCCACCTCCTTGCCGTCCACCAGGGTCACCACCTGGTAGCGGTTATCCACCGTGCCGTTCGGGTCAACGAAGTTTGTGCGTCCGCAGATGTTGCGTGCAATCAGTTTCCCGTCGCGCACAAGGTTGAACGTCGTGGTCTTCACATCGTCCGTGCCCAGCAAGCGCCAGCTCACGTATATGCCCCTCTCTTGTCCCGGCATGGCCATCACGCCGCGTGTCAGCGGCTCCATCTGCACAGCAGGGGTCACCTGCGCATTCATCGCCGAGAAAGCCATCGTGGCACCCAGCAAAAGTAGTCCTGAATGTTTCATTCTTTTCATCTGTTTCATCTTAACTCTTCTAAGGTTGGCAGAATACTTTTCAAATATGTTTCAGAACATCAATCAAATGACGCCACCAACGTTCGACTGAAGGAATGTGCATCCGTTCATCGGGTGAATGCACACCACGAAGAGTGGGACCGAAAGAGATCATATCAAGCGAAGGATACTTCTCCAAGAAGAGTCCGCACTCCAAACCGGCATGAATGGCTTTTACCTTCGGCGCGACTCCAAAAAGACGCTTGTAAGAATCTACGGCCACTTGTAATAAAGCAGATTTCGGGTTGGGTTTCCAACCAGGATAACCGTCGCCAACATCTACTGTAGCACCAGCCAGTTCGAAAGCAGCTTTCACCGTCTCGGCCATATCTTTGCGCGATGACAACGTAGAGCTACGCTGGCTGCTGCCGATGAGGATCTGATGGTCTTCTACCATCTTGATAGAAGCCAGATTGGAAGAGGTCTCTACCAAACCGGGAATGTCCTGACTCATAGCAAACACACCGTTGGCCACAGCATGAACAGCCTTGAGCAGACGCATCGCGGTGTCGCTATCAACAGCTTGCGCTACAGGGTCTGCAGATTGAAGAACAAAGCGCACATTCGGCTCGGTGACACTGTATTCAGCCTCGACATCTGCAGCAAAAAGATTGAGGTCGATGCGGACATTCTCCTTATCGGCCATCGGAATGGCACACACGGCACGAGCCTCGCGAGGAATGGCATTGTGCAAGTTGCCACCCGATATCTCACACAAATAAAAGTCATATTTATCGGCTGTCTGCAAGAGGAAACGGTTCAGCACTTTGTTGGCATTGGCACGGCCTTTGTTGATGTCGTCGCCTGAATGTCCGCCCGTCAGTCCGCTCACCTCTACCGAAAAATAGAAGAATCCTTGAGGTACCTCCACCGGAGTATAAGCAAAAGTGGCATTGGTACGACAGCCACCGGCACAGCCAATAAAGATTTCACCTTCGTCTTCCGAATCGAGGTTGAGCAACACATCCCCATTCATGAATCCGCTCTGCAAGGCAAAGGCTCCGGTCAAACCGGTCTCTTCATCTACGGTAAAAAGACACTCTAACGGACCATGCTCAATCTCATCTGAAGCCAACACAGCCAAAGCGGCAGCCACTCCAATACCATTGTCTGCACCCAACGTTGTACCTTTGGCACGCAGCCACTCACCGTCTATCCACGTCTCAATAGGGTCGGTCAGGAAATCATGCTCCACCTCCTTATTCTTCTCGCACACCATATCAATATGTGCCTGCAGAACAACGGTCTTGCGACCTTCCATTCCCGGCGTAGCCGGTTTGCTGATAAGCACATTGCCGGCCTCATCAATCTTTGTTTCCAACTGATGCTCAGCACCGAATGCCTTCAGATAGGCAATGATTTTCTCTTCTCTCTTTGATGGGCGGGGCACTTGACAAATCTCCTCAAAAATGCCGAAAACCTCTACAGGTCTTAAATCTTTCTTGTCCATATGGTCGTGTTTTTATTATAAATTATGTTTCAAATTCATATATCTGAAATTTATTCTCTATCTTTGCACGGCAAAAATAACAGAAATGATTGAAACATTAGTCATAACTGTGTTAATAGTTGCTATTTGTATAGCATTATTAGCGATAAAGATACTTTCAACGAAAAACGGAAAGTTCCCCAACACGCATGTGAGTGGCAACAAAGCCATGCGTCAACGGGGTATCGGCTGTGTGCAATCGCAAGACCGCGAGGCGCGTCGCCCGAATAAGATTGCCATAGCAGAAAGATCAAGTAAAACAAAGTGAAAACAAAAGAAGAACAATAATAAATAACTATTAGAGATTTTATGAAAAAAGGAAATCAGATTCTCAATGGATGTGCCGCTCTGGCCATGGGGCTCATGTTTGCCCAATGTAACAATGCAACACAAGGAGGCACGGCGGCTCCTGTTGCCGTACAACCCACAGCCGACGCTTCGGGTCTGCGAATTGCCTACGTAGAGGTGGACTCACTGCTCTCAAAATACGAGTTCTGCATCGATATGAACCAAGAGATGGTAAAGAAGGAAGAGAACGTACGTGCCACACTGAATGAAAAGGGCAAGCAATTGGAGAACGAACAAAAGGAGTTCCAATATAAGTATGAGAACAATGCTTTCACACAGAACCGTGCACAGGAAGAGTATAACAGACTGATGAAAAAGGCACAGGATCTGGAGGTACTGAAAGCCAAACTGGCAGAAGAACTGGCACTGGAAAATCAAAAGAACACGCTGCAACTGCGTGACTCCATCGAAAATTTCATGAAGATATATAACAAAGACAAAAAGTACAGCTTCATCATCAGCAACGTCGGCTATGACAACCTGCTCTATGCTGACCCTGCATACGACATCACACAGGAGGTCATCGACGGACTGAACGCACGCTATACAAAGAAGCAATGAGAAACTGCGAACCTTTTCATCCTGACATTGTTCTATAAACGCTAAACCAAAGAATGTGTCATTATGGAAAATTTCAAAGAACTCATTGCATCAGACATCCCCGTACTGGTGGATTTCTATGCCGAATGGTGCGGACCGTGCAAATCCATGAAACCCATACTGGAGGAACTGAAAAGACTGAAGGGGGAAAAACTACGCATTGCCAAAATTGACGTGGACAAACACGAGGCATTGGCTATAGAACACCGGGTGCAGTCTGTCCCGACACTGATGATTTACAAAAACAGTGAACTAATGTGGAGACAAAGCGGTGTAGTCCCATTGGCACAACTGAAAGAAACAGTAGAAAGATATGAATAAGAAGAGTTGCAAATATTGGTTGCTGATGGCATTAGCCATGTGTTGCATGACCCACTCTGCATGTGCAGGCGAACCGGGCGGACAGGCAGAGAAGGCAGAAAAAGGAAGTGTCATCGTACTTACCGACTCTGTTTTCCGAAGCAACGTGTTCGACTATCAAGCAGACAACACAACTTGGAAATACCTCGGACAACAACCGGCTATCATCGACTTTTATGCAGACTGGTGCGGGCCGTGCCGGGCCATCGCTCCCATCTTGAATGAATTGGCAAAAGAATATGCCGACTCCATCGTTGTCTATAAAGTCAACGTTGATAAGGAGCGTACACTGGCCGGATGGGCACATATTGAATCTATCCCGGCTGTACTCTTTATCCCTATGCAGGGTACCCCACAAATGCTTATCGGGCAACAGGATAAAGAAACTTATAGGCAAGCTATCCGAGAATGTCTTTTGAAGAAATGAAAACAAAAAAAGGGAGGCACCGAATAATTCGATGTCTCCTTTTTTTTGACTTGCATCAATTTACTTGTCATTTCTTGAAATAGCGATTGAACAATCCCTCAAAACCTTTTCCATGACGGGCCTCATCCTTTGACATCTCGTGCACAGTGTCGTGGATAGCATCAAGGTTAAGTTCCTTCGCACGCTTGGCGATACGGTACTTATCAGCACACGCGCCCGACTCGGCATTCATTCTCTTTTCAAGATTTGTTTTTGTATCCCAAACACAATCACCTAACAATTCGGCAAATTTGGCGGCATGTTCGGCCTCTTCCCAAGCATAACGTTTGAAAGCCTCTGCAATTTCAGGATAGCCCTCGCGGTCTGCCTGACGGCTCATGGCCAAATACATACCAACTTCTGTACATTCCCCCATGAAGTGTGCATTCAAGTCTTTTATCATCTCATCATCACAACCTTTGGCCACACCGATTACGTGCTCTTGCACAAATTCTATCTTACCCTCTTCCAGTTGAGTGAACTTGTCAGCACCCACCTTGCACAACGGACACTTTTCGGGAGCTGAATCACCTTCATGAACATAACCACATACTGAGCAAATAAACTTTTTCATAATTCTTCTGTTTTTTAATAAGTTAGTCAATCAAATCATTTATCTCTATTCACATTTTTTCTTCATTCTCTCCAAGTCCCTGACAAAATTTGCAGACTCCTTTATAATAATGGTGTATATCCTCCACCGTGTGTCCCCCAATATTAAGTTCGCGTGCTTCACGCTTCTTCCCCGAATAAGGAAGATCATACACCTTTCCACACTTTTTGCAAAGAAAATGCGAATGCAACGAAGTGTCCCCATCGAAATGAGCATTTTTTTCATCTATAGTCAGCAACAGGGCAGCCCGATTGTCAACGAACAGTTTCAGCGTATTATAAACTGTAGTCTTCGATAATGTGGGAATCGAATCGCATAGTGCCAAGAAAACCTCATCGGCTGAGGGATGGGTCGGATGGCTCATCAAATACTCCATGATGGCTATCCGCTGCACAGAGGGCTTAATCCCGAATTCCACTAATCTGTCATATGCATTCATTTTGATTTCCTTTTCAATTCTGTACTCATTACAAATTCAAATCCAATGCAAAGATACAATCTTTTCTTCAACATCCAAACATTCCGTTTGCTTTTTTACAAGTTTTAAGATATTATTCTTCCCTTACCTTAATATATATAGGGCTTTTTTCGTACTTTTGCGCTTGGATTTACTCATCATACGTACAACTATGGATTACGGTTTCATAAAAGTGGCAGCTGCCATACCAAGTGTAAAGGTGGCCGATTGTGCATACAATGCACGAAAAATCAAAGATCTGATTGTCGAGGCAGACAAACAAGGAGCCGAAGTGACAGTCTTCCCCGAACTTTGCATCACAGGATACACCTGCGGTGACCTCTTCCTGCAAGAAGAGTTATTGTACAATACCCGACGGGCATTACAGGAAATAACCGATTTCACTACTGGCCTTAAATGTATTGTCATCGTGGGCTTTCCATTCAGACAAGGCGCCATGCTGTTCAACGCTGCAGGAGTCATTTATGATGGAAAATTGCTCGGCATCGTGCCGAAAAAATACCTGCCCAATTATAACGAATCTTATGAGCAACGGTGGTTTACTTCCGGCCATCCATTTGAGAAGAGCATCCAAAAAGTCAAGAATCCGTTGAAGTACACACTTGATGAAGTACCCTTCGGCAGCAACCTGCTTTTTTGCACCAACGGAATGAACTTCGCTATAGAGATTTGCGAAGATGTATGGAGCCCCATCCCGCCAAGTTCCCACCATGCATTGAATGGTGCAGACATTATCTTTAACCTATCGGCAGATAATGCAGGCATCGGCAAACACCGTCGTCTGAAAAGTCTGCTCAGCCAACAGTCAGCACGTTGCCTTTGCGGATATGTCTTCGCATCATGCGGATATGGAGAATCGACAACCGATTTGGTTTATGGCGGTAGCGGATTCATCTATGAAAACGGGCAACAGCTGGCCGAGGCTGAAAAATACAGCATAAAGCCACAGCTGATTGTCAGTGAAATTGATGTAGAAAAAATCAGGCACGAACGCACGGTCAACAAGACATTCTCCACCTGCATCGGATATACAGCACTCACAACCTTACAAGAGGTAGAGATTGACAACTATCCCACATCTCCGGCTGGTATCCTCACCCGAAAGATTGACCCATCACCATTTGTTCCCCAAGGAACACTGCTGAACGAGCATTGTGAAGAGGCTTTTAACATACAATTGATGGGGCTTTGCAAACGTATCGAACACACCCGTTGCCAAACGGTGGTAATAGGCATCAGTGGCGGATTGGATTCAACATTGGCTTTGCTTGTCTGCGCCAAGGCATTCGACAAACTACAACGCCCACGACGGGAAATAATCGGAGTGACCATGCCTGGCTTCGGCACTACCGGACGTACTTACAACAATGCTCTCAGTCTGATGAAATCATTGGACGTTACCATCCGTGAAATCAGTATCAAAGAGGCCTGCCTCCAACATTTCCGCGACATCGGACACGATGCAGACAACCATGATGTGACCTATGAAAACAGCCAGGCCCGCGAGCGTACACAGATTCTTATGGATGTGGCCAATCAGGAGGGCGGTCTGGTCATCGGCACTGGTGACCTCAGTGAACTGGCTTTAGGATGGGCAACCTACAACGGCGACCATATGTCTATGTATGGTGTGAATGCCGGCATCCCCAAAACATTCATCCGGCATTTGGTCGCATGGATAGCCGACACACAGATGGACGACAACTCCAAAGAGACGTTATACGACATCATCGACACCCCCATCAGTCCCGAACTGATTCCGGCTGATGAACAAGGCAATATCAGACAGAAGACAGAAGACCTCGTGGGTCCCTACGAACTACACGACTTTTTCCTCTACCACTTCATTCGCAACGGATTCCGTTCAAAAAAGATCTACTATCTGGCCCAACAGGCTTTCAACGGAAAATACTCCGACGAGGTCATCAAGCATTGGCTCACCACTTTCGTCCGCCGCTTCTTCAACCAACAGTTCAAACGTTCTTGTCTGCCCGATGGTCCCAAAGTAGGTTCCGTATCGCTCAGTCCACGCGGCAATTGGCGGATGCCCAGCGATGCCTCTGTCGAAGAATGGCTGAGAAAATAAAGAGAAAAATAATCACACAATATGAAAAAAGCACTATTTATAGACCGCGACGGCACACTCATCAAAGAGCCTGCCGACGAACAGATTGACTCTTTCGAAAAATTGGAATTCGTACCCAAAGTCATCCGTAACCTCGGATTCATCCGTAGCAAGCTTGACTATGAATTTGTCATGGTCAGTAATCAAGATGGATTAGGAACCCCAGCCTTTCCTGAAGAAACATTCTGGCCGGCACACAACCTGATGATGCACACACTGGAAGGAGAAGGGGTGACATTTGACGATGTCCTCATCGACCGGAGTTTCCCTGCCGACAATGCTCCCACACGCAAACCTCGCACAGGGTTGCTGGCCCATTACATGAAGGGAGACTACGACTTGGCAGCTTGTTACGTCATCGGCGACCGGGCTACAGATGTAGAACTGGCCAAGAACCTCGGTTGCAAAGCCATCTTCTTACAGCCTGACACAAGCACTCTGCCCGCATCCCTCCTCCCCTACTGCGCCTTAGCCACCACTGATTGGGACCGAGTAACCGAACACCTCTTTGCCGGTGAACGCACAGCGTGTGTGCAACGTACCACCAAGGAGACGGACATCCGCATCTCACTCAACCTTGACGGAAATGGTACCTGCCACATCGACACCGGCCTCGGCTTCTTCGACCACATGCTGGAACAGATTGGCAAACATGGCGGTTTCGACCTCGACATATCCGTCAAAGGAGACCTTTACGTAGATGAGCACCACACCATTGAAGACACCGCTATCGCCTTGGGCGAATGCATCCGTCAAGCATTAGGCAACAAGCGGGGCATTGAACGCTACGGTTACGCCTTGCCCATGGACGATTGTCTATGCCATGCAGTACTCGACTTCGGAGGACGTCCCTGGCTCGTATGGAATGCGGAGTTCCATCGGGAGAAGGTGGGCGAGATGCCAACAGAGATGTTCCTGCACTTTTTCAAATCGCTCAGCGACGCTGCCCAGATGAACCTCAACATCAAAGCAGAAGGTACCAACGAGCATCACAAGATTGAAGGAATCTTCAAAGCATTGGCCCGCGCATTGAAAATGGCAGTCCGCCGCGACATTTACCACTACGAACTGCCTTCTACTAAAGGTGTGCTCTGATTGTCCGGCCCATAAAGAGGTGGCAATTGAAGCACCCCTACATCGTGAAAAAACAAAAAGTGAAGAATCAGACAATTCGCATATTCTGATTCTTCACTCCTTATTAAATCAGGTATATTTTATCCCTTGGCTTCTTCTTCATCAAAAGCCATATCGGCCATATCGGTATAGCGAGCACGACGTTCGTCTGCACTCATGGGTGCCTCGTTACACATCGTTTGCTCCTGCCGCTTGAAACCGGCAATACGGGCAAAGAGATTCATACGGGTACTTGTATCCTTGGCCATCATATCCCTCGTCCCTTCGGCACTGTATGCAAAATTACGCGAGTTACGGATAGACAATGTCATAGCCACTTCCACTGCATCTTGATTGGCTCCCATATAAGTAAAAGTCCACCCCTCTCCACGCAAAGTCTCCACTAACTTTTTAATGCTTGTACCGGTGTACTCTTTCGAAGCATTCTCCAAACCATCGGTGATGATTGTTACCACCACGACTGCATCTTCCAATTTCCGCACATACTCACGCATACCGCTTAAAGTAAATCCCATTGCATCGTAGAGTGGTGTACAACAACAAGGCACATAGTCATCCAACCTCAGTGGCGCCGTCTCTCTAACGGACTTTTTATCGTAAACAGCCTTTGTCTCACAACTGCAGAAAGTCACCAACGAGACATAATGCTCCTGGGTGTCTGCAAATTTCTCCTGTGCCTTCCGTATGCCGGCCAAGGTCTCGTTGAATCCGTCTATCGCAGCCTGACGAATGCTTCCCATCGAACCACTACGGTCAAGTATCACCACATTGAACACCTGTGTCTTCGTCATCTGCTTTCCTACTGTCTCTTTTTCCATAATTTAAAAAGTTTTTAATGGTTAATGTTTTTAGTTTCTTCTTTTAAACATATAGAGCCGGACAATACACTGTTCCTATCATCCTTACTCACTATTTTCGCTTACACCCGCCTCTTGGGCCACAACTTCATGACACCAACTCATTGAGCAGATACTCCGCCGCAAAATCCAACGACCGGATAATGTGCGACACCACACCAGCAACCAATTCTTCGTTGTTCATCTTATAATCATAATTCAAAGCGATGCTACCGCATTCGAGCACAACGGCTTTTATAAATTTCACATTCCTATTAGTAACATTCACTGCATCTACGATTCTGTCCCTATCATGACCGACAACCTCAATCAAACGGGGAATACAAAAACGAAGCAAGGTTTCATCCCGACCTGACATATAGACATAATGCCTGCCATTGTACACAAAATGACATGAATCCGACCCACTCAGTAGGGGACCGACATCGTTGCACATACTCCTGATTTCATTAATGATTTCACGTTGTTTCATATCCACAAATGTTTTTGTTTTTATTCTTAATGTATATGAAGAGTGAAATGTAACCCTACACTATAATAAAAATAGAGGAGTCTTTTCATTATCAATCCAGCATCACGAATGCAGCCCAGAAGAATGGATCAGGATATTTCTCGCGCATAGCAGCTTTAGCCAGTTCAAAGGCCAGACGCTTGTTCCCACGGTTAGCTTTGTCCATAAGTTGTTCGTAAAAAGTCACCATAAAGTCTGTCGTCACATGATCTTCAACCCTCCAAAGTGCCATGACAATGGTGCCTGCACCCGCCTTCTTGAAAGCACGCTGCAAGCCATACAATCCCTCAGCTGTAGCTTGTCCCAATCCTGTCTGACAGGCGGACAAAACAACCATCTCCATGCCGCTCAAATCAAGACGTGCAATATTCTCGGCTGTGAGTATTCCGCCAAGCACACCTTCCGGCAAATCCCGGCCAAGCCAAGCAGCATTGCCCCCCGAAAGGACAAGTCCGGACAAAGACATGGCATCCGTATATCCCTTAAGATAATCCACTGCCTCGGCTTGAATCGGTGTATAATAAAAGCCATGCGTAGCAAGATGCAACAATTGGGGAGCCTTGCCATGCATATTCAAGAAAGATTCTTCCGTACCTTCTGTCCCCATATAGGAAGTCACTTGACACTCGCCCCCTTTCAGGATAGCCTCTATCCTAAAAACCTCCTCCTTCGCGCCTGGCAATTCACGGAATACCGAATCGCCACGAGCTATACCGCCACGCATAGTGAGCCACTCGGACAAATCGTATCTCTGAGCCTCTATAGCCATCTCCGAGGGTTTCAAATCGTACTGCAAGCCTCCATACAAGACAGCAGTCCGAGGTTCCAAAACATTCCCTTCTTCCCTTTGCTGTTTTATCAACTCACGGGCAGAAGACAACCTTACAAAATTGTAATGGCTACCCAACAGAGAGCCGTCTGCCAAAGGCAATGATTCTAAAGAAACCTGAAAAAGCAACTGAGAAGGCACATAATAAATCGTTGCACCTTCGCTGACTTGCCCTTTAAGAGGTTCCCACAACAACCTCAATATATCGGGAGCATAATCTGCATCATAGTACATATCCGGTCGGGAAATGCCCAACGAATCTATCTGTTTTTCCGCAAACAACGGTTTCAGCAACGGATACACCTGTTCTTTACCTATAATATATACGGCATACTTGCGGCCTGCCGATTCTGATACAAAATCTGTGAAATCAAAAAGGACTTCTCCCGGCTTCAATGCTTGCCTGACTTTCTCATAATCCACATCCATGGCCGAAGTTATGTCGGCATAACTACGGCACCGTTCAGCCAAACGTCTTTCCAATTGTCCCACTTGCAAAGAGAGGCCCATGAGGCTGTCTGCATACTGCCGATGGTTCTTCCCCCACTCCTTCATCTGAGTTTTCATCAAGGTCAGCCTCATATAATCACGCATATCTTCTTCCGTCCCTTCCCGCTTCACGACATCATACAGGGAGCGTTCGGACTCAAGCAGAAATGCCTTTGACAAGACAAGGGCATCATAACAGCTACGGGTAAACGGAGCCTGAAACAATTCGGCCTTCAATGCATAAGGAGTCATTCTCATGAACAACGAAGAGACAGACGTCCAAAATCCTTCCCGCTCAGAAGCAGACATATAAGGAAGCCGTTCTCTCATCAACAGCCTCAATTGCGATGCAGCCTGAGTGTAATTCTGACAACCGACATCAATATGCCCGGCAAAACCCTCGGCATTGGCCAAATATATTTGTGCATCAACATACTCTATACTGCCCTCACCATAAATCCCCCTGATGTTGGCTGCATATTGCCCATAACACCGTTCGGACTCTGCATAATGACCGATATGATGCTCCGCACCTCCAATCAGCGCGCAAAGGAGAGTCCTGCTTCCATCCGTCTGAGCATATTTTGTGGCCAGAATCTCATCGGCCTTCTTATAATCGGCCAATCCCGAAACATAATCATCAAAAGCCACATGACAACGGGCACGAGTGATATACAGATGACTCTGCTCCCTCGGCTCGTCCAATCGGGACAGACCGATAAACAATGTATCCAGACAAGAGTAACAATTGGCCTTGTCCCCCTTCAACCGATAGATATCAGCCATTGCCATATAAGGCATATAATAGCTGCCATCAGTTTCAGGACAATTCTTCTGAAACTCATAAATGGCTTTGCGTCCGAACGACAAAGCCTCATCATAACGACCGGCTTTGGCATACAAGTTGCGCAACTTGGTGTATGCGGTATGGTGGTTTGCTGTGACAACATCTTGCCCTTCACCTTCTGCAACTGATTTTCCTCTCAGATACCATTGTTCTGCCAATTCGTAATGTCCCTGTTCCCTTGCTTCATCCCCCTTCTGGTTATAATAAACAAACTTCACCTGATTGTCTGTCGATACCTCAGCCAAAGAGTCCATTGACGAAGCATAAACCTGCATCTGCTTCACATCTCCAATTGACACACAAAGTTTCCACAACTCTTCCAACATATCCATCTGAGAAGAAGCATCATTTGCCAAACGCGCCAACCCAAGTGCCTGCCTGTATGCCACAAAGGCACCCCGCATATCATAAAGACTTTGCCTGACAGTAGCCATAGCCTTCAATGCTGAAATTTCGTTGGCGACATTACCCAGTTCATGAAATCCTTCTTGCGCTTTTTCATAACAAGCCAATGCCTCTTCGTACTTTTGGGAAACAGCATATTTCATTCCTTCAAAATACCATGTCAAGGGTATCTTGGGCAAAACATACCCTTTCATTTCGTTGTCGGCATATGGGGCAATCTCTTGCAGAATCTCCCTCCCACGTTCATAATCGGTTTGCACCGTTTCATCCTGCTCAATCAAATCGCAAGCGGCAAAATAACCATTCATCACATACAGATGAGCCACCTCTTTTTTCTCTCCAACGGTAAGATTCCCCTGCATCAGTCTCCCGGCCAAAGCATACCCCTCCTGATAACGCTCCAAATGCTCATAACACATACAAGCCATCGTCTGGCTACAGACATATACCTGCCGCTCCTCCTCCGTACGCTGCAACTCCGTATTCTTCCCCACTATCAGAAAAGCCTCAAGTGCCTCGGCATACTTTTGGGCTTTATTCCATTCAAAAGCCTGATTCATCCTGGCCACAACCTCCGCTCCCGAAAGCACCTGTGCATTCAACTGCATAGCTGCACCAATCAGTGCACACAACAAAGCAACAACCTTATTCACCGTTCATCTCATTTTAAAGTATCCACGAAAACCGTATCAGAAGCTACACTATCCGCCCCTATCGAAAAATCTTCCACTCCAAAAATCTCATCACCGCCCCGGACACCGTCCGGAAGTTCCTTGAATATTGGCGCCTCTTCACTCTCCATCACAAACATCGGACGGACGACAAAGAAGCCGGCAACCAGCACGACAGCCACACCTGATACCCACCACCAGACATTGCTTCGGGAAGGAGTTTTCTCAAACACGGGCTCCTGCATCATCGGCATAGCACATTCGCCACACACTACCCTACCTCTATGCTCCTGCTCGTATTGCCTTTGCAAATGAGCCATCACTTTCAACTTTTCTTCCCGGCTGGCAATAGCTTGTTTCACGTGTTGTGTCAGTTCAAGCTGTTCCTTCTTCTCCGCATCCTCTTCCACTTCGTGCAAAAACCGGGTCTTTTCCTCCTCCGACATTCGTTCGCCATGAAGCAGATACTCATCTATCCTATCTTGAAAATCCTTGTCCATATTCCCCTATGTTTTATGCCTTTAAATACCTTTGATAAATCTCTTTGGCCGATGTCCTCAATGTCTCCAGACACTTATGTTTCTGTGTTTTGAGGGCATTCTTCGATGCGAAGGAAGGAATCTCAAGCAAGATGCCATCCAAATCCTTCTCTTCGTAATAAAACTTGGTCAGGATTTCATTGCAACGCGGAGACATCTGTGAAATGATGTCAGCAACAATTTCCAGCATCACATTGTCGCTATAGTCATACAACATATCCAGATATTCTTGCACATCAAATCCCGCCTCTCTGGCCTTCTTTCCCATTTCCGTTTCCGGATCAGCATATACAGGATGCTGTCTCACCCACTCCATATACTTGATTCGGGCTATCCCCATAAAGTAGGTACGGATACTTCCATCCAGCGGTTTCCGGTCTTTCCCCATCACCCTTCCTTGCTCCACATAAATCTTACGGCTCTCTATATTCTCCCACAATTTGACAAACGAGTTCTGAAAGATCTCGGCTGCCGTACCCTCGTCAGCAAAAAATACCCCTCTGTAGTGTTCCCAAAAATAATCGGAGCAATAAGCATACAACTCATATTGCGTCCGCCTATGTTTGTCATACATACCAGCAACGAGACGCGCCTCCTTCTCCTGCATATGCGCACGCATCTGTATTGTTTTTACCATTGTCGTAAGATGTCAGTTATTTTAAATTTGTCAGTTTCTCCTGTCAGTAGAGGAGTTTGCGGTCTGCTTCCTGTGTTTGAATTGACAAACATCCTGATACGTCGGAAAAACTCCGGATTGTCTCCATCCGGATACCTTTGTATCATTTGACACAATGCATAGGTCAATTTCCCGACAATAGGCCTCCTCATCTCCATATTCAATTGGTTGCTTTTGCAAGCACTGATTGTAATCCACCGTTCAGAAAAAGGACGTGCTTCGGGATTGATGCTCTTTTCCCTTTTTTCAGCATCTCTTTCAAAGTATGCACTTATTGCCTCAAACACTTCTGCCACACCACGCACCACCTCTTCTTCATCGCCCCGTGTGGCTCCTCCGCTATGACAAGCATCAACGACTACCAATATTTTACCATCATCCCCCACACGATTACGGATGGCATTGAGCCACACATTCACCTCATCGTCCGACAAATGCTTCTCTCCACGGTCTTTCTCACAAGGTCTCCGATAAGCATCGTATGGTATCCAGCACTCATCAAGCCCGTCCGCCTCATCATTGTGCATATCCTTCATCTGCTGCCCATGCCCTGAGAAATGGACATACACCACATCCCCGACATTGCACGATTCCTCCAAACGTTTGAAAGCCTCTACGATAGCCGCTTTGGTGGCTTGTTCATTCACCAAGGTCGTTATCGCCCCAAATCCTGCTTCTGTCAGCATTTTCTCGACATACGGCACATCCTTGTCGCCATTTATCTTGCCCCAGGCATTGTCTTCCTGTAGCCCGATGCCAACCACAAGCGCACGCTTTGTCTGTGCCTGAAAACCTGCGGCAAAGACCATCCATAAAAGAACTGATATTGTCAAAAATCTGCTCATTTTGCAAAAATAGCAATAATAAGAATAGGAATCAAACATTTCAGGCACGAATATTCATCCGTGCCTGAAAAAAATTACTCACAATTTCCTAACAATCCTTATCTGATGCCACAATCTGTTGCAACGTCCACAAATCATCCACACACACCACAGCATCCATTATCTCTTTATTCTCTTCCGCCGACGTCCGTCCATCGATATACTTTGCTATCAGTTCGTCCGGCACATCCATAAACCTGTTACTAATCATACTTTTCCGTTTGTAATTTTAAACTATACTATTAGAGCAGGCATACCGGCAGAATCTATCACCGCCTATCATTCATCTGCCATACAACTCAACGAACTGCTGGATGGCCCGATGCTTGATGTTATACACATTAGCCGCATTCGTCCCCCACATTTTAGCCAGTTCTTCTGCAGAATACCCTTTCAGCAACAACCATTCCAGTGCTTCCGCATACCGCCGGTTGGGCATCCGTTGCAAGACAGCATTCACATCCATTGCTATCTCGATACTTTTGTCGGTACTACGTGCCACATCCCCCCTGTCCAGGGAATCTTCAGTCGATTCCCTTTCCATCAACCGGTCATAGTTGCTCATAAAGAAACGCCACGCAACCGGCGACATCCATGTCTTCAGGTGTGAACCATTCTTTCCCTCAAACGTATCCAACTTTCTCCAGGCATCAGCCGCCAAAAAGATATAGAGTTCATTGACCAGTTCATCATACTCTACACCTCCGTCAAAAAGGTTGAACTGCACGTGCCTCAACACCCCTGCTATCTCTTCATAAAAAAACGTCCGGGTCAATTGGCTATTCCCACTTTTCAGTCCCTGAATGAAAGCTATATCTTTTACTTCCTTTTTGTTGCAAACAGTTTTTGTATCCATACGGCATAATAGTTAATCGTTCATTATACCATTTATGCCGCCAAAGGATAAAAAGTAACCCTACCTGAAAGATTTTTTTCTCGGGCTTGAGAAAAAAATCTTTCAGGTAGGGGGGATTTACAAATGCTTGACGATAATACACTCCACCGGCTTTTCCCCGGTGCATTCTGCTTCGTGTGTGAGCTGGAATACTAAGACGCTACCTGCCCCCAGTTACGAAAGGGGCTATTCATCCGTCAAACTCTTGATGCTGCCGAATCTGCTCCAAGGTTCAGTAGCCTTGTAATCGTTGATGGCCGTTGAGGGGACATACAGCGTGGCAGATTCGATTCCACTATCTTGAAAGACTTCATCATAGATAAAAGGCACTTCTGTAGCATGGCTATAGAATTTGTAGATTTTGCAACAGCTGAAAGTATGTAGTTCAATGTTGCGTACGAATTTGCCTATGTTAATGCTTATCAGGTTGGAGCAAAAACAAAATGCACCAGTTCCAATGATTCTCACCGAATTGGGGATGATGATGCTCGTAAGGTTGGTGCACCCTGAAAACGCATGAGGTTCAATGCTCCTCACCGAATTGGGGATGGTGATGTTCGTAAGGTTGGAGCAATCATAGAACGCATAACACCCAATGTTCGTCACCGAATAGGGAATAACGGTAGATTGACAACCATAAATTAACGTGTTTGTGGCTGTTTCTATAATCGCATTACATTCCTCTCTTGAATCATATACAGTATTTCCATCTTCCACTCTTATGCTTGTCAGGGGACACTTATTGAATGCAAAATCTCCAATGCTCGTCACCGAATTAGGGATAGTGATGCTTGTAAGGCTGTGGGCAGACCAAAACGCTCCAGTTCCAATACTCGTCACACTATACACCACATCTTCATATGTTACCGTTTCGGGGATTACTATTATACCTATACCACTGTAATTAATTCCCCTGGAATAGGTCACTTCTGCTGTCTGGGATGTAGCCTCCAACTTGTACCAAATGCCATCGATTTCTACTCTCTCAGCATTTGCCCATACGGACAGGCATAATAGGGTCAATAATGTTACTATTTTTTTCATAATCTACTCTTTCTTAAATTACTAACACTCACTAATGAATTACAACATCTCACTGACTAAATCCAGCAGAGAGGCAATCGGAGTTTCACTTTTGTCTTTCGTCTTCAGACGCAATGTCACCCGATAGTTATTTTCACACACAAGTTCCAACAGTTCCACCTCTTCCAACACTTTACGCACCATATATCCGTCTCCTGATGACAACCCCTCTTTCACCTCATCCATCTCAAGGATGGCAGATACATTCAAACGGGCATACAATTTCTTCCCTACAAAGTCACTCTTGTTTACTGGAGACGAAGACTCCTCAAAAAGTTCCGGTTTCTCCTCACTGGTACAGAAATAGGAGACATTGCCACGATTCCCGAAGGTAGCTCTTCCGACCTCCCTGTACACCCATTCATATTTAGGACGCCATTCTCCCCAATATTCATCGTAGTATGTTTCCCCCGTGCTGGTATATTCACCGTCTTTAATAGGCATATACCATTCATTCTTTCCACTTTTTACCAGATCATCATCCCCAGCATTCTCATTGGCAACCAGATTGACAATATAATCATTGGATGTTGCACCATACAACGATACACAAGGTCCTTCACCCCCTTCCAACAATTCTCCTCCAAAGCCAAATGCAATATCACCATTAACTGACTCAATCACATCCAGTATCATATCCCTTTGCTGTTTACTCAACTCCTCCATCAGATCTTTCAATCTGCTTTCAAAGACATCCAAGTATTTCTCACCATCAAAGTTTACAGCAGCCACCAACACATCATCTTCATCAAAATACGGGAGGAAACTTCCTTCAATATCTCCAAGCCCAGCAGCCAATTCATCATACAACGCTTTGGTTTCTTCAGAGGTCACATCCACCTCACATACCAGCGTAGCCTCCCCATTCACAATATTCAAAGCCATGATAGCGTCCACATCTTCAAGCATCCGTAAGGTCTCTTTCGCCTCTTTGGGCACATTGCGCATTTCACGTTTCATGTCCTTGGTACTCAGCAATTCGTCAAATGCGAGATGCATTTTAATAATGCCCGGCTCATCCATCAGTTTCTGATAGCCACTGGTCGTGTTGTATCCCTCTTCTTGCACAAAGAGTTCAGCCATTTCATCCAAAAAATCATCCTCATCTTCATCACGTCCCATATTACAAAGCATAAAACGGTCCTGGCTGAACAGCAAGAATCCGTCTCTGTCTATTTGCATATACTTTATATCAGATTCACGGCTCACATTCCTGATTCGTGCATCCTTTTCCACCTCAGAAGCCACCATTTCCACCAAAT
>CAZTPB010000012.1:0-23533 GCA_964614555.1 uncultured Bacteroides sp. | reverse complement strand
TCATTGTGACGGATACGGAAAGGAATTGCTATCAGGTGACAGCGACAGGGGAAAAAGTATGCATCAGAAATGAGCGGAGCTGAAGAGGCAAGAATTGCATATACAATTATAGATTGGGAATAATCGGGGGGTGTGTCCGAAAATACACCCCCTGATTCGTTTACTTCATCAAATAGCGTTCTCCTGTTTCTTCAGCCACTCGCTTGTTGAAGGTTTCAGGATACCCCGGACGTTCTACAGGAGCACACTGCCCTTCAGGAGTGCGTGTAAAAGTTCCATCGGGATTCACCTTCTTCACTACCATGTCATTGTAGCGCACAATGAGGAACTCACCCAATTTTTTCCATTCACTCAATGCCTGTTGCGCACAAGCTATGGAATAACCGGTCAGATATTTACGGGCTTCATCAGGCGATTGGGCATAAAGTTCGGATGCACGACGCTCAATGCTTGCCTGCGATTTCAGGAAACTCTCCTCAAGCAAATGTTGCCGCTGGCGAAGGTCGCCTATCATCTGACTATAACGCATATAAACCATATTGGACACCCAATTGAATACCCAAAAAGAGGACTTCCACGAAAAAGTGACACCATCCGCTATCTTGTCAGAATAGCATTCGGGCACCTCGTCCACACAGCAATAAACGGGAGTAAAGACCGCCATGTTGGCATCGTCTGTACCAAACCAAAGCACTCCCCCAATCGGACTGTGCATGGTATTGCGCATCTGAGCTACAAAAACAAAAGCACTCTGCTGGGTGGAGATGGGACGCTCGTTGAAATACTCTTTCCCATCGGCTTTGAAACTCAAAGGAGACGGACGATAGGGCATCTGCCATGCCCCGGCACCAAGATCCTGAGTAATGTCAAGGGGAGTACCTTCGTAATGGTCGCGCATGGCCTGCTGCACATCAGCGACTGACAACTTACGACCGGGACGGAAATAAAGCGGCATGGCTTCGTCTGAAGTACCTTCGATGTATGGCAAGTATTTGTCCATGCCATCGACAAACATGTTGTAGAAACTCCATACACGGGCTTCACAATAGCGGCGTCCGCCAAAATCAAGCGGACAATAAGCGTCTGCAAAACTGAATTCGGTGTTTTTCTTACCTACAAAATAGCCTTTCTCACGTGCGAAAGAGATGACATCGGCCGAATAGAGGCAATTCTCCTTATCGTCCAAAGGAAACTGACGTATCCGAGCCTGATTGGCATGGGCAGCAATACAATCATCAGGTACACGGACAGCCACCCATACGGCTCCACGCACACCAGGCCCTTTACCTATCATCTCCATAATCCAGGCCTCATTGGGATCGGCTATGGAGAAACTCTCGCCACTGCTATAATAGCCATACTCTGTAACCAGATCCGTCATCACCTGAATAGCCTCGCGGGCTGTACGCGAACGTTGCAGAGCCACATAAATCAAACTGCCATAGTCCATGATACCAGTAGTGTCTATCAGTTCTTCACGTCCAGTAAAGGTAGTCTCACCAATAGTCACCTGAAATTCATTCATGTTGCCTATCACATTATAGGTGCGGGGCACCTCCCTGATTTCTCCAAGGAATTTGCCCGTGTCCCAATCATGGATAGGACGAACATCGCCCAACTGGTGCACTGCTGCGGGGTAATTGCACAAATAGCCGAACATGCCGTAGGAGTCGGCACTGTATGAAACAAACACCGAACCGTCTGCCGAAGCTTTCTTACCCACAATGAAATTGGTGCATGCCACTCCATGCAACGCTGTCAAAGCTACCATGAATACGCTGATAAGGATTCTTTTCTTCATTTTTCAATACATTAATATGATTATATGTCAGATTCTATCCGGCGAAAATACAACACTTTTCAGGGGTATGCAAATTTTTAGGAGAAATTCAGCTGAAAAATAGTTTTTTCTTTCTTACGCAACAAACTCTGCTCATGAAACTGCATTTGCAATCGTTTGCAGTCCGTTTCATCAGCTTTTAGGCAAAATTCAAAAGGTTTATTCAATGGGTTTGGCTATTTTTGCATCAGCAACAAATGAATATCCTTATCTCTCGATACAGAAAATTGTTTTTAGTGTGTTTATTGGGTTTCCGATATGTCCCTCCTGGGAATGTATCGGAAACTTTTTTTTCTCTTTGTTTGGAAGGTTCGGCTATTATGCTTACTTTTGCCACCAAATTCAAAAGACCGCAATGCAAAGTGTCAGAACCTTAGAACAACAGACGGCTTTATACATCACACAAGCATGCCAACTTCTTCCTGCCGGAAAAGGTAGCGACAACGTACTGACAGCCATCAGCGGTGGAGCAGACAGTGTAGCCCTGCTACGAATGATGGTCAGACTGGGATATGCCACAGCTGCTGCACACTGCAACTTTCACCTGAGAGGAGAAGAGAGCGACCGCGACGAAACTTTTGTAAGCGACCTTTGCCGGAAACTCGGCATCCATCTGCACATCACTCATTTTGACACACAGGCTTATGCCTCACAACAAGGCATCAGCATTGAAATGGCAGCCAGGCAACTACGCTACCAATGGTTCGAAGAACTGTGCCAAAAATACGGATATACCCACATCGCTGTAGCCCATCACCGGGACGACAGCGTGGAGACCGTGCTGCTCAATCTGATTCGAGGTACAGGCATTCATGGACTGACCGGCATCAAGCCACGCAACGGCAGAATCATCCGTCCGTTCTTGCAAACCGACAGGAAAAGCATTCTGGAATACCTTGCCGCTTTGGAACAGACCTTCGTGACCGACAGCACTAACCTGTGCGACAATTATGTACGAAACTACATCCGTCTGAACCTCCTGCCAATGATGGAAACACTCAATCCGTCCGTCAGAACGAGTATAGCAGAGACAGCGGAACGTCTGGGACAAGTTGCCGACATCTATGACGAAGCTGTATGCCAAGCTGCAGAAAGAGTCTGCCACAAACAGCTGCACTCCATTGACATCCCTGCCCTGCTGCAAGAAAAGCATCCACAAACAGTACTCTACGAACTGCTTGCCCCTAAGGGGTTCAACGCCAGTCAGGTGAAACAGGTTCATCAATGTATGCTCACAGGAGAAAGCGGCCGTATATTCCAAAGTACCCAATACAGGCTCCTGCGAGACAGAGAAAGCCTGCAGCTGATACCTATCGGCCACAAGGGACTGAGGAAGGACAAAGACACTGGAATCACATACAGCATACACGACTATACTCCCGACTTCGTCATCCCACGCGACAAAGCGACAGCCTGCATAGATGCCGAAACCGTAAAACTCCCTCTAACCATACGACCTTGTAAACAAGGGGACAAATTCGCCCCTTTCGGTATGGGAGGAAAAAAGAAACTGGTAAGCGACTATCTGACCGACCGCAAACGTTCGCTTTTCCAAAAAGAACAGCAGCAGGTGGTATGTGATGCAGAGGGACGTATCGTCTGGCTCGTTGCTGAAAGAAGCGACGACCGCTTCAAAGTGACAACTGCAACCAAGCAAGTGATTATTATAAGAACGACTGACATAAATTTATAAAAAACAACCTGTCATTTATGAAAAGACATTCTTTAAATGAATGGGTAATGGCGACCCGCCCTTGGAGTTTTCCGGCATCAACCATTCCCATAATTGCCACATTGGCTTATCTTTATTGGCGCAATTATGACGTGAACTGGCTTACCGGTATATGGGCATTGGCCAATATCGTATTCTTCCATGCTGCCGGAAATACTTGGAGCGACTATCACGACTATAAGTACGGAGTAGATTCATCCGAAACATACGGTGCAAAAACTCTCACCAGCGGAATATTCCAGCCTAAAGAGATACGCAATCTGTCCATCGGATTGCTAATCACGGCCTTGGCCGGAGGCATCGGCCTGATGTCACTCACCGGATTCGAATTACTTTGGTATGGCTTTGGAGGAATCCTCTGTACCCTACTCTACCCTTACCTGAAATACCGCGCACTGGGCGATGTGGTCATCGGACTGGCTTATGCCTGGCTGCCCATGTGGGGAACTTCCTATGTTGCTGTCGGACAAGTGGAACTGTATGTATGCCTGCTGGCTCTCCCCATCGGAATGATTACGATAGCCATACTCCACGCAAACAACACCCGCGACGTGCAGACTGATGACAACGCCCATATCACCACGCTGGCTATGAAACTCGGACACCGCAAAGCTACAGCACTCTACCAATTTTGGGTACTATTCCCTTTCGCCTGTGTAGCCGGATGCACCATCGCCGGACTGTTTCCCTGGTGGTCTCTGTTGACTTTGGGAGCTCTGCCCATAGCCTTAGGAAACGTACACAAAATAAGAAACAGCCGTGAAGAAAATGTATCAAGCATAGCCAACCTCGATGAAGCGACTGCCAAACTACAACTTCTCTTCGGACTGTTACTCTCCTTATCTTTTTTCATTGCAACACTATAAGTATGAAGAGACTGATTTTCACGCTGTTTTCTGCTGCTGTATTGTGGAGCATCATGTTCTCCCCTTTGACTGCTCCGCACATCAACTTCTGGTGGATGATGACTGCTTCTGCTGTCATTCTGTCTGTACTCTCTACGCGCTTCCGGCCGCATCTTTGGAAAGAACTGCATTGGTCTCCGTCCAATATCTTTATGGGCATAGCTACTGCCATAGCCTTATGGGGCATCTTCTGGGTAGGCAATGAGTTGTCTGCATGGATGTTCGATTTTGCCCGTCCGCAAGTAAATTCCATTTATGGCATGAAAGAAGGTGAATCTCCCTGGACACTGACAGCCTTGATGCTGTTTCTCATTGGCCCTGCGGAGGAAATCTATTGGCGAGGATATGTACAACATGAATTGTCCGCCCGTTGGAATGCCAATACCGGCTATGTCATCACCACATTCTCCTATGCGTTGGTTCACGCCGGTGCCTGCAATTTCATGTTGCTAATGGCCGCATTGGTTGCCGGTGCTTTTTGGGGAATGCTCTACCGCTTCTTTCCCGACCGCCTGGCCGCACTAATTTTATCTCATGCCTTATGGGACTGCGCAGTGTTCATCTGGTGGCCTATTTGACATAGCTTGCAGGTTACCGCAACCGAACTGCAAATGTCCGTTGGAATGGCATCCTCTCTGCCTCTTCCAAATAAAAGACTTCCAACTTGCCGGAATCACCTCCAAAATGAAGCAAACGCAAATAGACTGGCGCCGAATTATCCCATTTCTCAGAATCAACGACAATGTAGTCATTTTCATAGACCCATGAGAAATAAACCTTCTGATCGGGAAGTGATGCGCCATCTATCCCATAAACCAAGCCTGTCCCATCCTGAAACAACGAAACAACATACTCTGCCTGAAACGGCAATTCATCACATTTTTTGTCAGCCCACACATAGGGATGCTGATAACAACAATACCACTTGCCGGTCAAAGCAGATTCCAAATCTGCCACGTACCTTCTCCTGACAATGTTCAAGAAGACGATAACCACAAACAGAGACACAATAACGTATATCGCCATCATTTCGTCATCACTTGATTGATAATCTATCTATAAGAAACTTTCCATACAAAATTTTGCTCTTAAACAAAATCTTATTTTTAAAGTTCTGCAATTATAGGCATTTTTCTGAAAATCACAAATTACCCCCCCCGATTTTAACCTTATTTAATACTCATTAAAGATCAGATAGCATTCTACGTATTTTTAATTTTCAAAGCATATCCCCTGTCTCATTGCTGAATGCATTCATAAAAACTGATTATATCAGTCCATGGAACGACCACCATCATGGGGTATGGAAGCATTTTTATAACAGCCGGATATAAAAACAGACATTTTTATAGCTTTTTAAAGAAAAAAGCTTCAATTTGTTTGCCAATTCAAATAAAAAGCGTAAATTTGCAAACGATTTCAAGATTCAATCAGACTAAAACAAGATATGAGAACAATGAACAATACATATTGGTGGTGGCATCGCTTACAACTACAAAAGTCGTAAGGGAACGAGACTCCTGTCATATGTATTATATATAATAAGGTATAAGAAAAGAAGGAGGCCTGACGTAGAACTTACGACAGGCCTCCTTCTCTTTTTACCTTTTCAAATAAAAACGAACCAATTATAACAAAACAATAAAAAAGATAGAACATTATGAAGAAGACATTTCAAATCAACCCGGAAGGATATTACGGAGAGTTTGGTGGAACATATGTACCGGACAAACTGCAGCATTGTGTAAAGGAGCTACAGGACACTTACCTGAAAGTAATCGAAAGCGAAGAGTTCAAGCAAGAATATATGCAACTGCTGCAAGACTATGTAGGCCGCCCATCACCACTCTATCTGGCCAAACGCATGAGCGAAAAATACGGATGCAAACTCTATCTGAAACGTGAAGACTTGAACCATACGGGCGCTCACAAAATAAACAATACCGTAGGACAAATCTTATTGGCACGCAAGATGGGCAAACGACGCATCATCGCTGAGACTGGAGCCGGACAGCACGGAGTGGCAGCCGCTACAGTATGTGCGCTGATGAATATGGAGTGTGTGGTGTATATGGGCAAAACCGATGTAGAAAGGCAATACGTGAATGTACAGAAGATGAAGATGCTGGGAGCAGAGGTACGCCCTGTCACATCGGGAAACATGACACTGAAGGACGCTGTCAATGAGGCTATACACGACTGGTGTACGCATCCCGAAGAAACATTCTACATCATCGGTTCAACTGTAGGTCCGCACCCTTATCCCGATATGGTGGCACGTATGCAGTCAGTCATCAGCAAGGAACTGAAGGAACAACTGATGGAAAAGGAAGGACGCGACTATCCTGACTACCTGATAGCATGTATAGGTGGAGGAAGTAATGCCGCCGGCACTATCTACCATTATCTGGAAGATGACAGAGTGAATATCGTGTTGGCCGAAGCAGGGGGCATGGGAGTAGATTCCGGAAAGACGGCTGCTACTATCCAACGCGGAAAATTGGGAATCCTGCACGGTTCCAAGACTTTAGTGTTGCAGACTCCTGACGGGGAAGTGATCGAGCCCTACAGCATCTCTGCCGGACTGGATTATCCAGGCATCGGCCCTATGCATGCCAATTTGGCCCAACAACACAGGGCCACAGTACTGGCTATCAACGACGACGAGGCATTGGAGGCCGCCTTTGAACTGACCCGCATGGAAGGCATCATTCCTGCCATTGAATCAGCTCATGCATTAGGGGTGCTCCCAAAAATGAAATTCAAGCCTACGGATGTAGTAGTACTCACCGTATCGGGCAGAGGCGACAAGGACATTGAAACTTATTTGAAGTACTTTGGAGAATGACTCTACAAACAAAATACAAATACAACGACAACGAAACCATAGAAAAATCGTATCTTTGCCCCCGATCCCCCCTGAGAGGGGAAAATAACAGCATGATTTATGAAAAGAGGGACTAACTTCTGGTGCTACATCGTGGCATTTCTCACAGTGGTCATTTGGGGAACGACTTTCGTATGGACCAAGTTGCTCATCATCAACGGGATTTCTCCTGCTCAAATATTTACATTGCGTTTTGTCATCGCATATGTACTGATGCTGGGATTCTCGCTGTTATGGCAAAGACACACTCCACACAAGTGGATGGCCGACTCTTGGAAAGACGAAATGCTGATGGCAGCCCTTGGCATCACTGGCGGCTCCGTCTATTTTTTGGCAGAAAACGAGGCACTACGCTTTACCACTGCCACCAACGCTTCGCTCATTGTCTGCTCTTGTCCATTGTTTACCATGCTAATCAACAGATGCTGCTACCGCAATGAGCCTTTGGGTGCCATGAAAGTGACAGGTTCGATAATAGCCTGTATAGGCATGGCCATTGTTGTGCTCAACGGACGCTTTGTGCTCAACCTTTCCCCTATCGGTGATATGCTGGCCTTTACCGCCTGCTTGTGCTGGGCATTCTATTCTTTGCTGATGAAACCCGCCGTACAACGGTATTCATCCGTCTTCATCACCCGCAAAGTATTTTTCTATGGTGTGCTGACCATCATACCCTATTATTTGATTGTCCCCGGATTCCCTACAATAGACACCCTGATGCGACCTGCAATACTTGCCAATCTGCTCTTCTTAGGATGCATTGCCTCCATGCTCTGTTTCCTCACCTGGAACTGGTGCATCCGGAAATTAGGTGCTGTGAGCGCTACCAACTGGGTATATCTCAATCCGCTGGCCACCATTGCTGCCGCATGGATGGTACTTGGTGAAACAATCACCCCCTATTTTCTGTCCGGCAGCCTGCTTATCCTTACAGGAATGTATCTGGCCGAAAGAAAATAGGGGGCACACAACTATAACACAAACATCAGTCGTACTTCAGTAATTTCCCGTCAAGACTGAACTCCATATCAAGGTCATTCTGCAACTTCACTTCATAATGGCGACGCTCTTTCTTCACTTCCACAACCTGCTGCCCTTTATGGTTGTCAGAGATGTATTTGCTGATGTTCTCCGGAAGAATACCTGCAGGCACCTGATGATGCTCACAATCCACCTCTTTCCACTCTCCGTTGCGATAGAATTCCACCCTATTGCCATTAGTCAGCACCACCGTATAATCGCGGTCAAAAATGTCGGTATCCTGTTTGGCATAAGAGACCTCCACTCCGGGAAAATACTTCTTGAGGAACTGCTGAGCCTTAGCCGGCAGCTGGTTGGCACTAACAGGCTTGTCAGCCAAAACTTGTTGTACACTGAGGGCAAACAAACACACGATTGCAAATAATACTTTTTTCATACTCTTTCTTTTTTTAATTGGTTACTAATTCGATTCATTTGATGATGCAAAGGTAGGGAGCAATTCTGAAATGAATCTGAAAAAAAGTGCTATTTGCTATTTTTTTTCGTTTTTCTGCCATTTTTCATTTTCGGACTCTGAATACATGCCTGCCATTCTCATACTGATAGCTGACATCCAGAGCATACAGACCGGCTATAGCATCGACGATGGAAAGCCCCAATCCTGTAGATTCCGGTTTGCCTCCCGCCTTATAGAAGCGGTCGAAGATACAATCCCGGTTCAATGGAACCTTCACACCATCGTTGGCAATGGCAAATCCCCAAACATCTACCGTTATATCCACACTGCCACCTTGGACATTATGCACAATGGCATTACGCAGCAAATTATGCACCAAAGCCTTGGCCAACGACTCATTCATCATCCACACAGTCCTACCAGCTTCATGCAAACGGACATCCACCTGCTCCCTGACAGCCAGCCTGCGGTACTCCCCTATCGCCTGCTCAAACAATGCATACACATCTGTAGCCACTACTTCAGGAAACTGACGATTGTCTATTTTCGATAGAAAAAGCAACGACCGATTGAGCTCTGACAAATGTTCCAATGTCTGCAAGGTCTTGATTATCTCTCCCATCTGCCCCTCCGTCAGTTCGGTATTACAAAGCATTTCTAAGCGGTTCTGACAAATGGCCAAAGGCGTCTGCAACTCATGGGAAGCATTACCTATGAATCGTTTCTGCTGTTCAAACAGTTTACGGCTGCGAAGAGAAAAATTCCATATCGTTTCATTGAGTTTACGAAATTCTGTTACCCGAGTCGGATTGTCCAATGCCTCCGGCTGTCCGGATATATCATAGCGGTCAAGCCAACGGAGCAACTTGTAAAGCGGCCGCATACTACGCGACACAATCCAAGCATTCACCCCTATAATGACCAACATCAACGCGGCAAAAAGTCCTACAACCCAATAAGCAATCGCACGATGCAGATCACCTTTTTCAATGGTAGGTGTCATTACAGTGAGTTCTCCATATGCTCCATTTCCTCTTCGGAAGATTGTCTTCATCACACGGGCAGGCTCTGTTTCATGCTTGGCCTCAATATAGACGGTCTCATCTGCAAACGAAAGATGGGGATGCGAACGGACGTACTCCTCATCCACTTCACGTAGAAAATAGCTGTTGTTCGTTCCGTTGTCTGCCGTGGGCAGTTCCTTCCCTGCAAGACTGCGGGTTATCAAAGTCTCAGCATACAGTTCCAATGCATCATCAACCTCATCCGTCACCTCATCCATCATCGCCATATAGAACAACCAAGCCCAAAGCGAGAGCAGTACAAACAGGAACAAAGATATGCGGAATATGATTCTGTAAGTAAGTGACATGTTATCTTCTGTATTTGGTCATGCTACAACAAGGCTTCATTCTTTCTCACACAATTTGTATCCGAATCCATACACCGTCTTGATTTCAACGGTAGCCTGAGCTCCGGCCAATTTGCGACGCAGATTCTTCAATTGGGCATATATGAAATCGTAATTATCCGCCTGATCAATGTCATCCCCCCAAACGGCTTCTGCCAAAACCTCTTTCTTGACCAGATAACCGCGCCGGTTGACAAAGTAGTAAAGGATATCATACTCCTTACGCCCCAACTCTAACGGTGCCCCTCCTACTTCCACCCGATGCTTGTCCGGGAGAATACGCAGATTGCCAGCCTCTATCACCACACTGCCCGCCTGTTGCCGGCGACGGATAACGCTACGGATGCGTGCATGGAGTTCGGCCAAATGAAACGGCTTGGGCAGATAATCATCGGCTCCCAATTCCAGACCGGCGACTTTATCATCCAACGAGTCTTTGGCTGAAATGATGATGACACTCTCCTGTTTGTTAAGTTTCTTAAGATGTTCAAGCAGTTGCAACCCACTGCCATCGGGCAACATCAGATCCAACAGGATACAATCATAATTATAGGCATTGACCTTACGGAGCGCTGAAAGACGAGTTTCAGCCGTTTCCACTACATAATGTTCAAGTTCCAATGAACGGCGTATAACCTCCAACAAATCCGCCTCGTCTTCTACTATTAGTATTTTCATGGATAACAATGCTTTATTCCGATACAAAGGTATAGGAAAAAGCAATACGCACAAAAAGATAAAGCATAAAAAAAGTTATGGCGAATTTCACAATCCACCATAACCTACTGTTGTAAATTTATGAAAACCTTTTCTTATCTATTGCATTTCCTTATATTGTCCCTTTCCGGACACAGGCAGCACCTTCTCCAACCCATCCGCCACGTATCGCTTTTCTTATCAAAAATACATGGGTGCTGCCATTTTCCTATCTATCTCTTATATGCCTTTTTCTAAAAGGCGGTGCAAATATACTAATCATTTTCACATTGTACAAATTTTCGAGCAAAAGATTTACACTTTCACCCAATAAACGGCAAAAAAGTGACAAAAATAACAAAAACTGGTCTATTCCTATTTCAAATATTTCCACAAGGATTCCAGCAATGCATCATTTTCTTCACGAGTACCTACCGTTATGCGCAGGCAATCCCTGCAAAGCTGCACATGAGTGCGATTGCGTACAATGATTCCCTGTGTGAGCAGATAATCATAAAGAGCCTGAGCATCCTCCACACGGACAAGTATAAAATTAGCATCCGTTGGGAATATATGCCTGCTTGCCGGATAATCGGTCAAAGCAGTTATCATACGCGACCGTTCGTTTTTCAGTTGTTCCACCCACGATGCTATACGGGGCATATCAGACAAAATGTCACGAGCCGCACGCTGGGTGAGCACATTTACATTATAGGGGTATTTCACTTTGTTGAACAGCTCTATCACTTCGGGAGAAGCAAATGCCATCCCCAAACGGATACCAGCACAAGCCCATGCCTTAGAAAAGGTCTGCAATACAATGAGGCGAGGATAATCGGACAACACCTGCAAAAAGGACGGCTCGTCCATGAAATCGGCATAAGCCTCATCTACTATCACCATACCGTCAAACTTCTCCAGTACCTTCAACATTTCAGCACGAGGCAAGCAAGCTCCTGTCGGATTGTTCGGTGAACAGAGGAATACAGCTTTGGTACGTTCATCCACAGCCTCCAACAAAGTTTCTGCCCGGAATACGAAATTCCCCTCCTCATCCAACTCTAAAGGCACCGGACGATAGGTTACATGATTGATGTCTGCACAGACTTCATACATGCCATAAGTGGGAGCAACACTTACTACGTTGTCCACTCCCGGTTCGCAAAAGATCCGAAAGACCAAATCAATGGCCTCATCGCTACCATTACCCAAAAACATCCATTCCTCTCCTACCCCTTTGACTGGAGCCAATAATCGCTTGACTTCTGCCTGCAAAGGATCCGGATAACGGTTTACGGGGGTGTTGTAGGGACTCTCATTGGCATCCAGAAACACTTTGGCATCAACACCTTTGTATTCATCGCGTGCCGAAGAGTAAGGCTTCAAGCTCCATATATTTGGACGAACCAATTCTTTCAATGTTTTCATTCTGTTCTTCTTTTTATTTCATCCTTATCTTCACTTCAAACTTGCCAGTCTTACGGTTACAGCATTACGATGAGCATCCAAGTGCTCATTGGCAGCCATGGTTTCAATGGCAGACCCGATTGCACGGATACCCTCGGAAGAGATTTCCTGAAAAGTGACCTTGCGTATAAAACTGTCCAGACTGACACCGCTATAAGCTTTGGCATAACCGTTGGTAGGCAATGTATGGTTGGTACCTGATGCATAATCTCCGGCACTTTCAGGCGAAAGATGACCCAAGAATACCGAGCCGGCATTGGTTACCTGTCCGGCCAAAGTCAGATAGTCAGCCGTCTCTATAATCAGATGTTCAGGAGCATATTCATTTGTCAATGCCATCGCCTCATCCATATTCTTCACCAGAATCAGCTTGCTGTTTTCCAACGAACGGGCAGCAATCTCCTTACGCGGAAGTTGCGCCAGCTGCTTCCCGACCTCCTGCTGTACCTGTTCAAGCAATGCCTCATCAGTCGTAACCAATACCGCCTGACTATCCACACCATGCTCTGCCTGAGAGAGCAAGTCTGCAGCCACAAAAATCGGATTGGCCGTAGCATCAGCCAACACTTCCACTTCCGACGGACCTGCAGGCATATCAATGGCAACATCACGTAGAGAGACCTGTTGCTTGGCTGCTGTGACATATTGGTTTCCGGGACCGAATATCTTATAGACTTTGGGGACACTCTCCGTCCCATAAGCCATAGCAGCAATGGCCTGCACTCCACCAATCTTATAGATACGGTTCACTCCTGCTACCCGGGCAGCATAAAGGATGGCAGGATGAATATGTCCATCACGCCCCGGAGGAGTACAAAGCACTATCTCGCGACATCCGGCGATACGTGCCGGAGTAGCCAGCATCAACACGGTAGAGAAAAGCGGTGCTGTACCACCCGGGATATAAAGTCCCACTTTCTCTATCGGAAGTGCCTTTTGCCAACAAATTACTCCCGGTTGTGTCTCCACTCGTTTTCCCTCAAACTGTTGGGCCGCATGAAAAGTCCCTATGTTGGCATGAGCCAGCTCTATAGCAGCCTTCAGCTCTGGAGCTACCCGACTTGTCCCCTCCTCCATCTCTTCCGGAGTGACAAGCAATGAGGACAACTCCACTTTGTCAAACAGCGCTTCGTATTCCATGACAGCACGGTCGCCCTCTGTACGTACACGTTGCAACACTGTATTGACCGTGTCACGCAACGCCTCCACATCCAATGCCGGACGGCGTAACAGGTTGCTCCATTCTTCTTTGGCTGGATATTTTATGATCTGCATCGTTTCAATCTCCGTTCGTTATACAATCATCTTCTCTATCGGAAGTACCAAGATGCCTTCTGCCCCCAAAGCCTTCAATTTGCCGATAATCTCCCAAAAGCGTTTTTCATCGAGCACTGTATGCACGGCACTCCACCCCTCTTGCGCCAAAGGCAGCACTGTAGGACTTTTCATACCCGGAAGCACCTCTATGATTTCCTTCAGTTTCCCGGTAGGCGCATTCATCAGCACATACTTTTTATCTTCTGCAGTTTTCACGGCCTCGATACGGAAAAGCAGTTCATCAAGCACCTCCTGCTTTTCAGGAGTCATCTGTTTGTTGCCAATAAGCAAGGCTTCCGACTTCATCACCACCTCCACTTCACGCAAATTATTGCTCACCAACGTAGATCCTGAGCTTACAATATCGAAAATGGCATCGGCCAAACCTATACCAGGTGCAATCTCCACCGATCCTGTGATGACATGAATGTCGGCATGAATACCATGCTTGTCCATAAAGTCTTTCAGTATCACGGGATACGAAGTGGCTATTTTTTTCCCTTCAAACCAGGCAAGCCCCGAATAATCCACCGCTGCTGGTATTGCCAATGACAAACGGCATTTGCTGAATCCCAAACGACGGACTATGGCCGCTTCTTCCTTGCGCTCTACAAACTCATTCTCGCCTACGATGCCCAAGTCGGCCACCCCACTGGCCACCGATTGGGGGATGTCGTCGTCACGCAGGAAAAGGACCTCGACCGGGAAATTGGTTGACTGTACCAACAAAGTACGCTTGGAGGAACTCAACTTGATGTCGGCCTCTTGCAACAGGGCCATCGTCTCCTCGTTCAGACGCCCCTTCGATTGTACTGCTATTCTCAACATAAACTCTATATCTTTATTTTCTTATCAATCAAAACAAAAAGGAAGCCTTCCTTTTCGGCAAAGCTTCCTTCTTTTCATATCCCTATACGACACAAACAACGTAATCAGCCTACCGAATCCATTCGATGGGAAAAACGATGATGATGATGTGTCTGCACGCGGTTCATACTCTGAAATTTTTAATTTGCTGCAAAATTAAACATTCGGATTGACAAATGCAAACAAATGCACATAAAAAGTGTCAAAAGTGTATTTTTACCTCTTTTTTCCTTCTATTTTTCCAATTCGCATCCTTCAAAGCCCATCTCCTCACGTGATTTCTCCGCAGAAAAAGTGAAATAGATGCACCGTGCCTGTGTGCAAAGTTCCCCTACCTTATTATATATATAGGCATCCACCGTCACGAGGTTGCGACGCTGCTCCACAATAAGGGCTTCCAGCCGAAGATTCTCATCACGGACAGATACGGGTTTCATGTAGCGTGTCTCCATTTTGGAGGTCACTCCGGCACGCTGCAACTTGCGGAGTACCACCCAAGCACATATCTCATCCAGCAGCACAGCCTGGATGCCACCGTGCAAAGTATCTATCCAGCCCTGATACTGAGGAGAGGGTTGCCAAAGGCTCACCACCTTGTCGCCCTCTTCATAAAACTCCATTTTCAACCCATATTCATTGTGCGGGGCACAACCGAAGCAGTTGTAGCCTTCGCGCCCTATCCAGGGATTCTTTATCTTTTTTCTTTCCATACTATAAAACAAAAAAAACAGTCATACCGTTATTTCTTCACAATTCACCATTCAAGAGTTACAAAATCATGTACAAAGCAATGCTCATCGCCGGCATCGGCGGATTCATCGGCACCTGCGGCCGTTTTCTCATCGGCAAACTGGCTCATCACCTGTTTGCCTCCTCCTTCCCTTACGGCACCTTTGCGGTGAACGTCATCGGATGTTTCCTCATCGGGTTGCTCTTCGGTCTGGCCGAAAAGACCCAACTTTTGTCTGCCAACCTCAGCCTGCTGCTCATCACCGGCTTTTGTGGAGGATTCACCACCTTCTCCACTTTTTCCGACGAACTTTTCCTCTTCCTCCAACAGAGGCAATGGGGCTACTTCACCCTCTATCTGAGCCTGAGCATCATCCTCGGTGTCGTAATGGTATGGGTCGGACGGAGTCTCATCAAAGCATAATGCCTGTCTCCATTAGTGTCAAAACAGTTACTTGTCAAAGAGACGCAGCCTGTTCTTGCGTGCCTCCTCCAAAGAGACCAACTGCACGGTTTTACCAGAAGAGGAGCGAAGCCTTTCTTGCCCTACCTGAAGTTCGTGCACGAAAGTGGCGGAATTTTCCTTATCCAACAGTCTGGCAGCCACAAGGGCGTTTTGCGACGCATCCTTCACCCACACCACAGGCCCTCCATACACTGGGGCAATCCTCAAAGCCGTATGCAAGTTGCTGGTAGTGGCTCCGCCTATCATGATAGGAATATCCACACCGGCCTTGCAAAGCTCATCCGCCACGTGTGCCATCTCTTCAAGCGACGGTGTGATGAGTCCGCTCAATCCGATAATATCAACCTGCTCCTCAATGGCACACCGCACAATCTCTTCGGCAGGCACCATCACTCCAAGGTCAATGATTTCATAGCCGTTGCAGGCCATTACCACAGAGACAATGTTCTTACCGATGTCGTGCACATCTCCTTTCACAGTGGCCAGCAACACTTTACCGGCCTTGGCGGATGTGCCTTTCCCTTCCCGTTTTTCAGCCTCAATGCGGGGCTGCAGAATGGCCACTGCCTGTTTCATCGTTCGGGCAGTCTTCACCACTTGCGGAAGAAACATCTTCCCTTCACCAAAGAGCTGTCCCACACGATTCATACCTGCCATCAAAGGGCCTTCGATAATCTCCACGGCATGGGCATACTTCTCCATAGCCTCGGTCAGGTCTGCTTCAAGATGATCGCCATTGCCTTTTATCAGGGCTTGCTGGAGCCGCTCTTCAAGCGGAAGGCTGATGATTTCAGGCTGATGATTTATGGGGGTATTTCCCATTGCCATCTGCCCGCCTTTCTCCACCAGTTTTTCGGTGGCACAAGCCTTGCGGTTGAGCAACACATCCTCTATGCACTCCAAAAGGTCGGCAGGGATGTCGCTGTATTGCACCGAAGTGGCCGGGTTGACAATGCCCATATCCATCCCCTCGCGAATGGCATGATAGAGAAAGACCGCATGCATGGCCTCGCGGATGTAGTTGTTTCCGCGGAAAGAAAAGGAGAGATTGCTCACTCCTCCACTGACGTGGGCACCGGGAAGATTCTTCCTTATCCACCCGGCAGCACGGATGAAGGCCAAGGCATAGTCGTCGTGCTCGGCAATGCCTGTAGCCACGGCCAGCACATTCGGGTCGAAAATAATATCCTGCGGCGGGAAGCCCACCTCATCTACCAGCAGTCGATAGGCACGGGCGCACACCTCTATCTTGCGTTCATAAGTGTCTGCCTGACCTTTTTCATCAAAAGCCATCACCACCACCGCAGCTCCCAGGCTGCGGATTTCGCGGGCATGAGCAAGGAAAAGTTCTTCCCCCTCTTTCAATGATATGGAATTGACTATGGCTTTTCCCTGAATACACTTCAAACCGGCACGGATGACTTCCCAATTGGAAGAATCCACCATCACCGGCACACGGGCTATCTCAGGCTCTGAGGCTACGAGGTTGAGGAAGGTGGTCATCTCCGCCCTTGCGTCCAAGAGGCCGTCGTCCATATTGATGTCGATAATCAGGGCACCGTCCTCCACCTGCTTGCGGGCGATGGAGAGGGCTTCGGAGTAATTCTTCTCTTTGATAAGGCGGAGGAACTTGCGTGAGCCGGCCACGTTGCACCGCTCACCGATATTGACGAAGTTATTCTCCGCTTTAATCTCCAGTTTTTCCAGCCCTGCCAGAGAAAAAGTTTTTTCGGGTAGGGCAGGAATATGAGGCACACCAATCTCCTCTTCATTCACCATACGGGCAAAACGGGCGATGTATGCATCCGTTGTGCCACAACACCCGCCAATGATGTTCACCAACCCCTCTTGCAAGAACCCGGCCATCTCTCCGGCCATTTCTTCCGGGGTCTGGTCATACTCGCCCAGACTGTTAGGGAGGCCGGCATTGGGATAGACGGATATATAATAAGGTGCTTCAGCTGCCAACTCACGCAGGAAAGGCTTGAGTTGTGCAGCCCCAAACGAACAATTGAGCCCGACGGAGAAGACAGGGGCATGTCTTACAGAAGTGAGGAAAGCCCCCAATGTCTGTCCCGAGAGAGTGCGTCCGCCCATATCGGCTACCGTCACCGAAAGCATCAGTGGCACTTTGCGTCCGACAATCTCCATCGCACGGGTAGCTGCACAGATGGCAGCCTTGGCATTGAGCGTGTCAAAAATGGTCTCTATCAGCAATGCATCCACACCACCTTCCAAAAGAGCCTTCATCTGTTCTTCATAGGCATCGGCCATCTGGTCGAAAGTCACCGCCCGAAAAGCCGGGTCGTTGACATCAGGACTCATGGAGCAGGTCTTGTTCGTTGGGCCTACCGAACCAGCCACAAAGCGTGGTTTATCAGGATTCATGGCCGTGAAACGGTCGGCTTCTTCACGCGCCAGACGTACACCGGCCAAGTTGATTTCGCGGCAATGCTCCTCCATGTGATAGTCAGCCATCGAGATGCGCTGGGCGTTGAACGTGTTTGTTTCGATGATGTCAGCTCCCGCTTCGAGATATCGCCGATGGATGTCGGTCACCACATCGGGACGTGTCAAGCAAAGCAAGTCATTGTTTCCCTTCATCATTCCCGGCACATCGGCAAACCGCTCGCCACGGAATTCGGCTTCACCCAACTGATAGCGTTGAATCATAGTGCCCATGGCACCGTCCAATACAAGAATCCGCTCCTTGACGAGAGCGGAAAGAGTCTTTTCCATTGTTATAAGCTTTAAGCCTCCGCTGACTTCCCTTCCCAAAGGGGTGGAGGACCTGATTAGTTTTCTTTTGTATTTTGCACCCTCCCCTTCGGGGGAGACGGAGGGTTTTCTATCTCTTGAACATCCTGTCCATCTCCCGACGGTCGTCTTTTGCTTTGAGCGCCTCGCGCTTGTCGAACTCCTTCTTTCCCTTGGCCAGTGCAATGACCAGTTTGGCCAACCCCTTCTCATTGATGAACAGACGGGTGGGCACGATGGTAAAGCCTGGAGTCTTGGTCGATTGCTGAAGTTTGCGGAGCTCCTTCCGGTTGAGCAGGAGCTTGCGGTCGCGACGCGCCGAATGGTTGTTATACGAGCCGTAGAAATATTCGGCAATGTGCATATTCTTCACCCACATCTCGCCTTTGCTGAAATAGCAGAAAGTATCTACGAGACTTGCCTTCCCCGCACGGATGGATTTTATCTCTGTGCCGGTGAGCACAATGCCTGCCGTGTAGGTGTCAACAAACTCATAGTCGAACGAGGCACGCTTGTTTTTTATATTAATCGGTGACGGTTTCATTTGTTCATTTGTTTTTACGCGATTATCAATTCACCATTTTGCTCAACTGGCCGAAGACAAAGTCTATCAAAGCCGGCGAGGCAAGAATGATGAAGGAAGACACCAAAGTATATGACAACAGTTTCTCTTCCGCTATGTCCATCAGTCCCTTAGCCCCTTCCCAGACGATATAGACGAGATAAAACTGGAGAATCCAACGGAGGATAAAGAAACTGGGGAAAAGCCCCATCAGGATGTCAAGCACAAAAAGCACCACCATGGAGTAGCCAACCAGCTTCTGGCAATTCTCGCGGTCGTCGGCAGGCCTTCCCCAAAAACGCTCCCCACAGAAGTTTATCAGATAGGAAGCGAGGAAAAATCCGCCAAACAACGAAATAAAGATGCTGCAACACTCGGTCAGCACCAATTGCAGATTAAAGTCCTCCACCCCGTTGCCGAACAACATCCCCACAAACATGGCCAAACCGCACAAGGCTATCATGGGATAGACAAACGACGTCTGCAAATTCTGCCCGTCTTCTTCCCGAATTTCCTCCCAAGCTTTGGCCGGGGCGGACAGTAGCAATATGCTCCTGTGAAACAATTCTTTGTAATTCATTCTATTCAGCCTCCTTGTTCATTAACCAGTATTCATTCTCATTCATTGGTAGCTCGGAGGGGTCAAGCGGGCACACCCCGTCTTGAAACCACGGCTCAGAGTCACTACAGAGTCCTTGCGGCTGTCATACCACACCCGGCCTGACACCACAATGCAAAGCGAATCGGCTGTAGTCGTCGAGCGGACAAATGCCGGCAATTCGGCACACACCGTCTGAGGGATTTCCATATTCCAAGTCCCGTTACTTTTGGCATAATGCAGATTCATGAAGAGCGTGTCGCACCTCATGGCCTCATCGTTCACAAAGCGGCTGCGGTCGTACGAGCAAGTCAACCGGCAACTGTTGTTGTTTCCCGGTGCCACCTGCATGGTCATGTATCCCCAATAGACTTGAAAATCAAAATTACCCACCACTTCGGCACCCAACGTATCAGGCAGAGTTTCCAATCCCGTCACATCAGCCAGCTCCACCACTTCCAAGCGCTTGGCATCGCGCACGACAGCCTTGAAGCTGGTGGTCTCCTTCACCTCATTCAGGTAAGGAAGGTCATACTTGATGTACGCTCTGCGGGCATTTCTCCAATTCTTCACTGCACTCTCCTCTGAAGGTATCACAATTCCCCGATTCTCATCCAGATAAAGGCGGTAATTCCCAGCTCCGTCAGTCGTCACTGTAGCAAAAGTCGGAGCAGTCACTCTGTATTCATTCTCGGCAGCATCCAGACACGATGCCATTACCACTCCCAACAGACATATTACGGTCGGAGACAAAGCCATTTTCCACTTTTTCATCATTCGTACTCTCATTTTAACCAACAATCGTCATTCCATCATTTTATCATTCTTCGGCCACCACTTCGCCAAACTCCCCTATGTGTTCATCCACATAAGCGGCCAGTCGGGCAGTCACTAGCTCCTCCATCTCCATGAACTCCTCCTCCAGCTTGTCAAACTCCTCAAAGCGTTCATACGTGGCCATAAACTCTTCGTCGCTTTTTTCCCGCGTCAGTTCCTCCTTGTGGGCATCATAGATTTTCCGTCCGCTATACACCAATTTGGAGAACTCCTTTGCCCCAAACAAGCGCATGGCTTTGGCAAAGGGATTTTCGAAGATGAATCCGCCATAGCCGTTGTATATCAGCTGCACGAATCCCCCCTCATTCACTTCACGCCGGAAATAATGATAGCCGAGCAACGTCAGCTGGCTGCCGTTGAGCAAGGGCATTGTCTCAGCCGTCAGTTCGCCGCCTACCGCCTGCTCATAGGCATCAATGAACACCTGCAGGAACTCATCCATCCCTTCAGCCGCCCCACGGCGCAAGTCGGCATCCTTTATCTTTATCGTCATCATATCCCACTTTCTGTTTTTGTTGAATGTGTGCAAGACACTGAAAAGGCTGCAAAGATAATGCATCGCCTTCAAATATGCAACCTTTGCATAGCAAAAAGCAGGCTCAAGAAAGAGAAATTAAAATTTATGCTAAAAAGTGTATCCAACATGACGGCCAAAAGGAATAAAACCATTACCTTTGTGACGCTTTATAGTGGCCGGACAGATTCCGCCCGGAAGCAACAACGTGGTTTATAAAACATTTATATCATTTTACTCATAATAAAAACGTAAGAGAATTATGACTTATTCACACGAAGTGGAACACATGTGTTGTGTTGCCAAAGGTCCTAATCACGGACCGGCTCCCATTCCCGAAGAAGGCAAGTGGGTACAGGCAAAAGAAATCAAGGACATCTCAGGTTTGACCCACGGTATCGGTTGGTGCGCTCCCCAACAGGGTGCTTGCAAGCTGACGCTGAATGTCAAGGAGGGTGTCATTGAAGAGTGCTTGATTGAGACCATCGGATGCTCAGGTATGACTCACTCAGCCGCCATGGCGTCTGAAATCCTGCCGGGCAAGACCATCCTCGAAGCTCTGAACACCGACCTCGTTTGCGATGCTATCAATACAGCCATGCGCGAACTCTTCCTCCAGATTGTCTATGGACGCACCCAGTCGGCTTTCTCAGAAGGCGGACTCATCGTAGGTGCAGGTCTTGAAGACCTCGGCAAGGGACTCATCAGCCAGATGGGTACACTCTATGGCACCAAGGTGAAGGGCACACGCTATCTGCAGCTCACCGAAGGATACATCACCAAGATGTTCCTCGACAAGGACGATCAGGTTTGCGGATACGAGTTCGTTCACATGGGCAAGTTCATGGATGCCATCAAGAAGGGCGTACCTGCTGACGAAGCCCTCAAGAGTGTGACGGGCACTTACGGACGCACAAAACCGGAGCAGGGAATTGTTAAATCTATTGACCCACGTAAAGAATAAGAGGAGGACCCATAGTATGATTAGAGAAGTAAAATTTGAAAGTCAAGACCGTCGTATCAAGCAGATTCTCGCTGCCTTGAACGAAAATGGTATCAAAGATATTGAAGAGGCTAACCAGATTTGCGAAGAAGCCGGATTGGATCCTTACAAGACTTGCGAGGAGACTCAGATGATCTGCTTCGAGAATGCCAAGTGGGCCTACGTGGTAGGTTCGGCCATCGCCTTGAAGAAAGGTTGCAAGAACGCTGCCGATGCCGCTGAAGCTATCGGTATCGGTTTGCAGGCATTCTGCATCCCCGGTTCTGTAGCCGACGACCGTAAGGTAGGTGTAGGTCACGGAAATCTCGCAGCCCGTCTGCTCCGCGAAGAGACCCAGTGCTTTGCTTTCTTGGCCGGACACGAGTCATTTGCCGCAGCTGAAGGCGCCATCAAGATTGCAGAGATGGCCAACAAAGTGCGCAAGAACCCCTTGCGTTGTATCCTCAACGGTCTGGGCAAGGACGCTGCCATGATTATCAGCCGTATCAACGGATTCACCTACGTACAGACACAGTTCGACTACTACACCGGAGAACTGAAAGAGGTTAAGCGCATTGCTTACTCTGACGGTCCCCGTGCCAAGGTCAACTGCTACGGTGCCGACGATGTCCGCGAAGGTGTAGCTATCCTGTGGAAAGAGAATGTAGATGTATCCATCACAGGTAACTCTACCAACCCCACCCGCTTCCAGCACCCCGTTGCAGGAACTTACAAGAAGGAGCGCGTGCTCGCCGGAAAGCCCTACTTCTCAGTAGCTTCCGGTGGTGGTACAGGTCGTACACTGCACCCCGACAATATGGCTGCAGGTCCCGCCTCATACGGAATGACCGACACCCTCGGACGTATGCACTCTGATGCCCAGTTCGCCGGTTCATCTTCAGTGCCTGCCCACGTAGAAATGATGGGCTTCCTCGGTATCGGCAACAACCCGATGGTAGGATGCACCGTAGCTTGCGCCGTAAACGTAGCTTTGGCATTGAACAAGTAATTCATTTTTTATAAACAATCAGGGAAAAGGATGTGTCCGAGGGATACATCCTTTTTTCGTAGCCCCCTCCAGTATAAACCAGTATAAAGAAGATTATAGGAACGTACCTCCCCACCCCTTTATAGCCCGCTGAAAAACCATTCGCCCTTATATCCATAACATATTTCCAACCACAGTATATATATTTCCAAGCACAAAATATATTTATGACCGGGCTCTATATTGTTTATGACACAGGTGTACAAGGTTTCTCACATATGTTCCCTCAGTTTCAGAATGTAAAGCTCAATCCCTACATTCCATTTTATCATTCATTCTTTCATTCTTAATTTGGAATTAAGTGTAACTTCACTTGCAGCTCGTAGCTCGTCACTTGTAGCTGATTTGTGTCCTTCAACATCTTTTTCCATCCCAATAGTAAAAAAACAAATTATTATCAATATATTTGCACCCGTTTCTTGCACAGCTGAATGTTTTTGTTTACATTTGCCCGTGGATAATTGCCGATGGAATTATGCT
>CAZTPB010000011.1:21787-23724 GCA_964614555.1 uncultured Bacteroides sp. | reverse complement strand
AAGGCCATTGCCCAGTACGACATGATGAATGTCGATCCCAACAATCCGGATGACAAGACTTCGTTGCTGGCAAATCCTGACTACAGTGACGGCAAGACCGGTTGGTCGGACACCAACTCTGATTGGGCTGTCAGCTACAATGTGGCTGAGCACTACGATGATGTGTTCGATCACTACCAGAAACTCGAGAATGTCGCTTCCGGTGTTTGGGCGTTGACTCTCCGCGGATATTGCCGCCCCATCAGTGCATCTTCTGCATTTGATTACTATAACCAAGGATTGGGACATGGGGTTGTGGTTTATGCAATCTCCGGTACAGATACCATCGAGGCAGAGATTGCCAATATTTGGGCTGGTGCTTCTGAAGCAGAACTCGGAGTCGGTACAGTTTCTACTGCAACTGATGCCGATGGCAAAACGTGGTATGTGACCAACAACATGCAGGGTGCTGAGGCTTACTTCATTGACGAAGTGTTCGGCCCGAAGTATGATGTGACCCTCTTCTTCGGTGTAGAGGCTGACTGTATGCAGTTGGGTATCAAGCAGGAAACCCTGATTGGCGACGACTGGGTGCTGTGGGATAACTGGCGCCTGAAATACTACGGAGGTAAAGCCGAGGCTTACCAGATGTGGCTGGACAACCTGGTGGCAAATGCTCCGAAGTATGACGAAGATGTGTTGGCTACTGATGGTATGGTGGATGCATACAATGCCGTGATTGCACAATATTCGAAAGTTTCTACCTATGCCGAGGTGGTTGCAGCGCAGAAAGCCATCAACGAGGCTGCTGCCGTGGTCGATGCCAACATCGCAGCGTGGGCTGCCTACTCTGCCAAAGTGGCTGAAGGCCTTGCATTGGCCGCACGCACAGACTTGGCCGGCCAGTATGTGGAAGATCTTGGCGACTATTGCGAAATGGATGCAGAGGATGTGCTGAAAGCGATGGCATTGACTACAGAAGAGGTTATCGCTGAAACTGCCGCATTGGAGGAGATGATGGAGCTGGCCAAGAAGTACAGCTATAGCGAAGGTTCGGATGTTACAGACCTCTTCCTGATAAATGCTGACTTCAGCCAAGGTTCCGGAAGTGACCCCGCCAACGTACCCGGATGGAGTGGTACATGGCTAAATGTCTCTTCTAAGTGTATGGAGGCATGGAATATGTCAGCTTTCGACGCTTATCAGGAAGTAATCGGTGCCGGTGTAGGTATCTACGAGGTGTCTTTGCAGGGCTTCTACCGTATCAAGCGCGACCAGGAAGCATACAATCTTTATACAGAAGGACAGCAGATTTGTCCTGCTTACGTCTATGTGAACAACAAGAAGTCAGGCATGAAGTGCGTGTTCGACGAACCGGTGCCATACAACACGATTTACACTGCTTCCGACACATGGTCTGAAACGATGGATTCCGGCGATCCCGAATATTGGTATCCCAACACCATGCTGACTGCCGGTGAGGCTTTCACTGCCGGTATGTATCAGTCTTCTGCCAACGGTCTGGTGGCCAAGGAGGGTGATGTGCTCCGCCTCGGTGTGAAGGGAGAAATCCCCGGTGACACTTGGGCTATTTGGGACAACTTCCGCATGATCTATTGGGGCAAGCGTGCCGACAAGGTGAAGCCCTATCTGGAGGAGGCTATCGCAGACGGTGAGGCTAACTTGGTAAATGCCATGGCGAAAGATGTGCGCGAACTGGTGCAATCTGCTATCGCCGGTGGTAAGGCTGTGGTTGACGGTACGGATGGCGATGCCATGTTCGAGGCACTTGCAGCCCTCTATGCTACCAACGACTCTATCGAGACTTCTATGGCACTGTTTGCAGAGTTGGGCACTGCCGCCGAAGAACTTTATGGACTCATCGCTACTTCAGAAGCTTCTGCTGAAGTCATCAGCGAGGCAAGCGTATTGGCCGGCAATGCCATGGATGCAGCTGA
>CAZTPB010000011.1:0-21687 GCA_964614555.1 uncultured Bacteroides sp. | reverse complement strand
AACGATGCCACCCAGCAGGCTGCATTCGCTTACGAGTATTACCAGAAGGCATTCGACCTCTATCAGGAACTCCCGGGTCTGCCCGCAGGTACCTATACCCTGACAGTGGATGGATTCAGCCGCAACGGTGCAACCGAAAACGACTATGCTTTGTGGAAGGCCGGTGAAGTGGCCAACACCACTTACCTCTATGCCATGACCACCGACTTAGCCGTATATCGCCAGTCGTCAGTCTCTTACTATTCAGCCGGTGCTTCTGCCGTGAACAACGGATTTGACGGTGAAGGCGAATTTACTGCAGAAGACGCTACGACGGTTTATCTGCCCGGCAGCATGGTTTCTGCCGTGAACTACATGGATGAACTGGGCAAGTACAAGGACAACAGGGTGGTCATCACCATCGCAGAAGGCCAGACACTCCGCATCGGTATGAAGAAGGCAGAGTACATCTCCAACGACTGGGTGGTCATGGACAACTGGAAACTCTTCTACCACGGTACGAACAGTACGGCAGACGGTATCGAAGAGGTGGCTGTTCCTTCTCAGGCTGCTGTTGTGAAGACTGAGGTTTACAGCATCAGCGGTGCACAGATGAACGGACTCCAGAAGGGTCTGAACATCGTCAAGAGAACGTTGGAAGACGGCACAGTGGTTGTGAAGAAACTCTTCGTGAAGTAATGAGGGTCGTATGACAATCCGATAAAAAAGCAATAAGGGACCGGAGGCGGGAAAAACCGCCTCCGGATTCCTTGCTTTAAAAGAGAATAGCCTTTAACCCCTCCCCCTACGGGACCTCCCCTAAGGCAGGGGAGGAGTTTGGATAGCTTGGCTGACTGAAGCGGAGGGAGTCAATCCCCCAAAACTAAAAGAAAACAACAATGAGCGAACATCGGGGAGCCTGTCGCCCCGCGGCCCTGCTCAGAAAAAAGAAACGGAGCCGGAAAACAGCAGGTACGGAGCGGCCCTGCGGCCTTGCCTCCAACCGAATGAAGAACAAAGAATGAACGAAAAATATAACTTAATCAATAACTTTAAAGACATCTTTATGGAAAGCAAAGCAATGAGACATTGGGTCGGCAGAAGCACATTCACCGCAGCCCTCGCGTTGGGTGCCACCATGATGCTGCAGTCGTGTGAGGACGACACCCTCACCGGACAGCCTTCGTGGCTCGGAAACTCCATCTACGAGCGGTTGCAGGAGGAAGGCAACTACACGACGACTCTGAAGCTGATTGATGACCTGGGGCTGACGGACGTGTTGCGCCAGACAGGTTCGAAAACATTGTTCGTGGCTGATGATGCAGCTTACGATGAGTGGTTCAAGACCAACTCATGGGGGGTGAGCAAGTATGACAACTTGACCCCTGCACAGAAGAAACTGTTGCTCAACAGTGCCATGGTAAACAACGCCTATCTGATAGAGCTGTTGTCGAACGTGAGCGGCAATCCGCCCGAAACAGGCAAGTGTATGCGCCGCGAGACGGCTTTGAGCATCTACGACTCCGTCTATATCATGCGGCCCGATGAAATGCCGGAAACTGCCGTGTGGGACAAGCACCGGAGCAAGAAGGGCATCGTGCTGATGAAGGACAACACCTCTTCGCCCATGATTCATTTCTTCCCCGCTTTCATGGAATACAACAAGTTTACGGATGAAGACCTCTACTACCTCACCGGATTCCGTGGAACCTCCATCGCAGAGGCGTGGGTGAACGGACGCATGGTGACCGAGCGCGACATCACCTGCAAGAACGGATATATCCACAAGGTGGATGGGGTGATTGAGCCTACGAGCAACATGGCTGAAATCATCCGCCAAAGCAATATCAAGGATGCCGACGGAAACCCCGTCAGCACCAAGCTGTGGTCGAAACTGATTGACCGCTTCTCTGCACCTTATTATAATAAGAGCGTTTCAGACGAGTACAACCGCCTCTATGGCACCAATGACTCCGTCTTTGTGCTCCGCTATTTCAGCGATTGGGGTGCCGGTGGAGCCTTGACGGATACTCCGGACGGAGAGACTGCCCCCAACCGCCTGCCGTTCGATCCGGGATGGAACCATTATATGTTCTCCAACACCATGGATCAGGATATGCACTACGATGCCGGTGTGATGATTGTCCCTACGGATGAAGCGCTGACCGAGTGGTTTGAAAGTTCACCCTTGGCGGTACAGTTCCACAACAGTCTGGACAGTGTGCCCGACCTGACCCTGAAGGAACTGCTGTCGGTGAACATGATAGAGTCGTTTGTGTCCAGAGGTGTCACCAGCAAGTTCGAGAACATCCTCGACGACGCACAGCTGAAGTTGGGTATAGAGAAGGGAGACATCGTAGCTGCAGCGATGGGTTGCAACGGTATCGTCTATGTGGTGGACAAGGTGTTCACACCGAGTGCTTATGCCAGCGTGTCTTTCCCCGCTTTGATCCGCGAGGAAATCTTGAACGTGCTCTACCACTCGTTCGACTACCTGGAGTTCCTGCCTTACCTGAACTCCATGGACTCCAAGTACAGCCTCTTCATGCCCACCAACGATGCCCTGTTGTGGTATCTCGACCCTGCCAACTACGGCGAGACCCAGCAGACTATGCTTGAGTTCTATTACGATGAAACCAAGAAGGACTTCCCTGTGTCGGCCCGCCGTTTCTACTGTACGGTAGCCGAAGACGGAACCATCACCAAGGGTGTGAAAGTGTCGAACGATGTGAATGCAGACGTGGTGCAGAACCGTCTGGAGGACCTTATCGACCAGCTCATCATCGTGGGCGATGTGGAAGACGGACATACCTACTATAAGAGCAAGGGAGGTACTTTCCTCCGCGTGGCCAATGCCGGCACGAAAGGCTCCATGAAGGTGGCCGGTGCATGGCAGATGGAGCATGGTACGGACATTACCGTGACAGAAATCTATACCGAGCCTGAGAATGGACGGTCGTACCAGGTGGAAACGCAGGCTCCGATGTCTTCGCAGAAGAGCGTCTATACCACGCTGAAGGCGCATCCTGAATACAGCCTCTTCCTCGACCTGCTCTTCGGCGGCGACCCCGAGACTCCCAAACAGAATATGCTGATTACAGAGACCGGAACCTCATCGAAGTGTACTGCCGGTGGTGCAGAGGGCGAGAACTACAACATGCGCCTCTTCCAAAACTACGACTATACCGTGTATGTGCCTACCAACGAGGCTATCCAGAAGCTGATAGACGAAGGGCTGCTGCCCACTTGGGAACACTTCGAATACTACGACAGCATCTACACCGACGACAACGCATCCGGCTATGAGGCTGAGTTTGCCCAGGAGGCACGCGAGGTCATCAAGACACGCATCGAATCGTTCGTACGTAGCCACTTGCAGGATAATTCAGTGATGATAGGCGGTGCTGTGGAGACAGACTCTATCGGCGAACCGATTCTGAACTACGACTATGAGACCATGAAAATCAACGATGCCAACGGACGTTTCTACCCCGTTCACGTCAATGTCAGTGACGGTGCGCTGACAGTGGTTGACTATTTGGGCAACACACGCAATGTGCTGACTACTGACGGACTCTACAACAACATCTGTCGCGAATTCTGGTTTGAGGGCACCGGTAATGCCCGCAAAATCTACATGGTGTCAGATGCGGTGGTGCATCAGATTGACGGTGTGCTGATGAATGAGCCGATGACAAACTGGAAAGAAGAAGTGGATGAAAACTTGAAGAAATGACGACTATGAAACATATTTTGCATTGTACAAAAGCAATCCGCCTGAGCATGATGGCGGCATTGATGCTGATGGTGACAGCTGTGCAGGCGCAGATAACGTCTGTACACGGAACTGTAAGCGACGACATGGGACCGTTGATGGGTGCGACCGTGTGTGAAATAGATGCTAACGGACGTATCATCGAAAGTGCCCTGACCGACATGAACGGTAACTTTACCATGAAAATCCGTAATCCGAAGGACAAACTGCAGTTTGGCTTTGTGGGATTGAAGACCGTGACTTTGCCTATCGACCGGACTACCTATAACGTGATGATGCAGTCGGCCATGACACTGCAGGTAGTGGAGGTGAAGGCTACAAAGAAGATTGGTGGTAACAACCTGGCCATCCCCGAACGCGAAATCTCATTCTCAACCCAGTCGTTGAACATGAGTGAGTTTGAGGGCTTGGGTAGTACCACCGTGGATGAGATGTTGCAGGGACGTATTGCCGGTCTCGACCTGGTGATGAACTCCGGTAACTTGGGTTCAGGCTCTACCATGCGTCTGCGTGGTGCCTCGTCACTCTCTACACTGACCGACGCCAACCCGCTGATTGTAATCGACGGCAATATCCGCAGCGTGGATATGTCCACCTTCGACCTCAGTTCGGCCAACGACGAGCAGTTTGCCCAGTTGCTGAACATCAATCCGGAGGATATCGAGGAAATCCGCGTGCTGAAGGATGCTGCCGCTACGGCTGTCTATGGTAGCCAGGGTGGTAACGGTGTCATCGAGCTGACCACCAAGCGTGGTGCGCGAGGCAAACCGCAGGTGACCTATTCACTGAAACTGACCTCTACCTACCAACCTGACGGCTACGAACTGCTGAACGGTGACGACTACACCATGCTCTTGAAGGAGTCTTACTTCAACCCCCAGCAGAGCGACGGTGCCAGCAACATACCCGAATTGAACTACGACCCCACTTTCTCAGAATATGAGCAGTACAACAACAATACCGACTGGCGCGATGCAGTCACCCAATGGGGACTCCGCCAGAACCACTATGTGACCATCAGTGGTGGTGGTGAGAAGGCCGCTTTCCGTGTGAGTGCCGGTTACGACCACGAGACGGGTACCATCATCGAGCAGAAGCTGCAGCGATTCACTACCCGTATGAACCTCGACTACAACATCAGTGAGCGTATCAAGGTGCAGACAAACTTCGCATTGACCTATACCAAGAACGAAAAGAACTCGGACGACCTGCTGGCTATTGCCATGAAGAAAATGCCTAACATGGGCATCTACGAACAGTATCCGGTGGGACATCCCCTGCAGGGACAGAACACCTCTGCCTACTACACGATGTTGCAGAGTGCTTCCAGCGAGTTCAATCCTTCAAGCGGCAAGACTGACAACCAGAAGGCTTACGTCAACCCGGTGGCCAGTGCCCACTTGGCTCAGAACGACCAGACCACGTATGATATGGCACCCGAGTTGATTATCAACTACCGCCTGCTCGGCATGGACGAAGACCATTGGCAGTTGAACTGGCGCGGTTCGGTCATCATGAACATCTACAACGAGTATGTGGACAAGTTCTATCCTTCTGAACTGAAGACAGTCAAGTGGAACGACGGTGTGAACTCTTCGTATGCCGGAAACTACAAGAGTGTGGCATTCAACACCAAGCAGACCCTGACCTTGATTCCCGCTTTCAAGAACAAGGATCATTCGCTGATGTTGATGGGACGTTTTGAACTGACGTCAGGTTCTTCTTCCGGACAGAGCACCTCTGCCGACGGACTGCCTTCCGGTGGCGTCACCAGTCCCGATGCCGGCGGACGCGTCACAGACATGACTTCAAGCTTTGCCGAATGGCGTTCGATGTACTACACATTCTCTGCTCACTATGCCTACAAGGGACGTTACATGCTTGACGCTTCGCTGCGTGCCGACGGAACCACCAAGTTCGGACCCAACAACCGTTGGGGCTACTTCCCCGCCGTGTCATTGCGCTGGAACATCATCGACGAGCCTTGGATGGAGCCTGCCCGCAAGTGGCTCTCCATGTTGTCGCTCCGTCCCAGCTGGGGCCGTGTGGGTAACCAGCCCGGCAGCGATTATCTCTACACCAGTACCTATTCTGCCGGTAACACCTACATCGACATGACTTCAGTACACCCCAACAACATCCGTCTGACTGACCTCAAGTGGCAGATGGTGACCAGCTATAACCTCGGTATGGACCTCGGATTCTTTGATGACCGTCTGAAGCTGACGCTGGAAGGCTATATCTCTACTACGACCGACATGTTGATGGCCAACTACCGTATCCCCTCCAACACCGGTTTCAGCTCGTTGCCCTACCGCAACAACGGTAAGATGCGCAACAGCGGTTGGGAGTTCCACATCAACACCAACAAACTCATCAAGAAGGGCAAGTTCTCGATGGACCTCAATGCCAACTTCGGTAACAACTACAACGAAATCCTGGAAATGGACGAGTATATCCTCAATTCGCTCAACTCAACCTATGGCTACGCCAACGGTGAGTGGCTGCAGCGTGTACAGTTGAACAACTCGTTCGGCTCAATCTACGGTTTCCGTTACAAGGGTGTTTACCAGTACAACTATGATACCTTCAAGAACATGAGTCCCGACGAACGTCAGCAGTTCCTGGCCGAAGGAAAGACAGCTCCCGTGGCATTCAATGCTGACGGCAATCTGGTACTCGATTCGGAGGGTAATCCTGTGCGCATGATGTACAACTATTCGAACGATGCTTCGGGCAAGAACTACAAGTTCTGCGGTGGTGATGCCATCTACGAGGACATCAACAACGACGGCCAGATTAATGCGCTCGACATCGTCTATCTGGGTAACTCGTTGCCCAAACTGACCGGTGGTTTCGGCTTCACCTTCAACTATGGCGACTGGCGCTTGAGCACCCAGTTCGTCTATCGTTTGGGCTACAAGATTCTGAATATGGCCCGCCTGAATGCCGAGGCCATGACCGGCAACGACAACCAGAGCCAGGCTGTGAACTACCGTTGGCGCAAAGAGGGCGACGTGACCTCTATCCCCCGTGCCATGTTCGGCAACACCAGCAACTACAACACCCTCGTGAGCGACCGCTTCGTGGAGGATGGCGACTACCTGCGTGTAAGCTTCATCCAGCTGAGCTACCGCTTGCCGAAGAAGTGGCTCAAGCCTCTGGGCCTCAATCAGGTGTCTATGTATGCCAGTGCCAACAACCCCCTGGTGCTCACCGAGTATTCCGGTGTTGACCCGGATGTGTCAAACAGCGGATATGCTCCTGCTATCGACTGGTCGCAGACACCGCGTTCACGCTCGTACACCCTCGGTGTGACTGTAGGGTTCTAAGAGTGATGAGCTACGAGTTACAAGTATAATATTAAAGAAAAAGGAAATATGAAGAAAGCAATATATAATTTGATTTGTGCTGTCGGATTGGCCGGCGGGTTGGCTTCATGTAGCGACTTTCTGGAAATCGAGCCTCAGGACAAGATCCTGTTGGAGAACTTCTGGAGTGAAAAGACCGATGTGCAGTCTGCAGTGGCCGGTTGCTACGAAGCGTTGCAGGCTGACGCAGTCATCCGGCGCATGATGATTTGGGGTGAGTTTCGCAGCGACAACGTCACAGCCGGTGCCGGTCTGAACTATGACCAGAACATGGAGAACATCTTCAAAGAGAATATCAAGGCCACCAATGGCTATACCACGTGGGTAGATTTCTACAACGTCATCAACCGGTGTAACACGGTCATCAAGTATGCACCGGGAGTGGCTGTTATCGACCCCAGTTACAGTGAAAGTGAATTGAAGGCGACATTGGCTGAGGTGTCAGCTATCCGCGACCTCTGCTACTTCTACCTGATTCGTGCGTTCCGCGATGTGCCTTACACAACCGAGGCATACATCGATGACGACCAGGTGATGGATTTGCCCGCCACCCCGTTTGATGCCGTGCTCGACAGCATCATCACTGACCTGGAGGCTGTGAAAAGCAATGCCCAGCGCAAGTATTCGGAGGTGCAGCCGCTCTATCAGACGGGTCGCATCACACAAGATGCCATCAATGCCATGTTGTGCGAAATGTACCTGTGGAAGCACGACTATGCCACCAGCATCCGTTATGCCGACCTGGTGATTGATGCCAAGAAAGACGATGCCGAGGAGAAGAAGAAAGAGAATCCGATGGCAGGAAACTCTTCAGACAACGTCTTTAGCGGTTACCCTCTGATTGCAGAGTCATCCAGCAGCAGCTCGTCTGCATTCTATGGCAATGCCTACAACACCATCTTTGCGGAAGGGAACAGCAGTGAGGGCATCTTTGAACTGACCTTCATGGATGACAACTCCATGCCTCATAATACGGCGGTAAGTGCTGTCTATGGAAATGTCGAGGCACTTCCCGGACTGGCGGCAGTGCCCGAATTTATCGGAAAGGATGTCAGCAATGGTACTTACAAGGTCTTTGCGAACAAGTACGATGCACGTGCCTATGAGAATTTCATTGAATTGGGCTCTCTCTATGGCATCGGCAAATACACGAAATCCCTTATGCAATTCAACATTGCCACTTCCGGAGACAATACCATCATGTATGGTATCCATGCCAAAGACAAACACACCTGCAACTGGATTATCTATCGTCTGACGGACATCATGTTGCTGAAGGCAGAAGCTCTGGTGCAGCAGATGGCGGATATCGACACCACCGGTGTGAACGACAACCTGAAGCAGGAGGCATTCACGCTTGTCAATGCAGTGAACAAGCGCTCGGTGTGCCAGTCGGCATTGGCTCTGAAAGACACGTTGGTGGCAACCAATTACTCTACCAAGGAGCAGATGAAGGAACTGGTGTTGCTGGAGCGTCAGCGCGAACTGATGTTCGAGGGCAAGCGTTGGTTTGACCTCGTGCGCGCGGCTCGCCGGGATGGTGACACCAAGGTCCTGACCGGAAAAGTGCTCCAGAAATACAGCAGTGGAGCCTCCACCATCCAGAACAAACTGACCCGTATGGATGCCATCTATTGGCCCTATAACAGCGATGAGTTGAAAGTGAACCCCAATCTGACGCAGAATCCGGCCTACGGAACCGGCGAAGAGGGAAGCTACGAGCGGGTACAATGATACCCCCGTGTGAAAAGTTTTGAATTTTGAAACCAAAAAAACAAACGTTATGAAATATTTCAAGCATATATTCGTCGGAGTCGTTTGCGCAATGGGATTCATGGCCTGCGAGGACGATTTGGACAACGAACATTACTATACCTTTACCGGGGAGATGATGAGCGACTACATCACTTCGCGCGAACAGTATAGCGATTTTGCCACGGTGGTGAAGCGGGCAGAGCTGATGGATCTGCTCTCGACCTACGGCCACTACACCTGTTTCTTGCCGGACAACAAGGCCATGGCGGAGTATCTGGCCGGTAAGGGGGTCTCTTCTGTCGATGCGCTGACGGATGAGCAGTGCGACACCATTGCACGTACGCACTTGGTGGGCAATATGTATTCCACCATCGAAATGAACGACGGTACGCTGCACACAGCCAACATGAACCGCCGCTACATCCAGATTACTCACGGCACCGACTCCAACAGCAATGCCGTGGTCTATCTGAACCGCGCTTCGTATATCTACTTTGAGACGCAGGACGACTCGGTGGAGAACGGTATCGTGCAACCAATCAGCAAGGTGCTCGAAAACTCGAACAGCAGTGTGGTTGACATCTTGAAGGAGAACCCGAGAATAACGCTCTTCTGTCAGGCGCTGACTGTCACCAAGGTGGAGAATGAACTCTTTGCCATAAAGGATGAGAGCTACGACAACACCGCTTTCGACCGCTACTACTACAAGTCGCACACCTGGAAAGAGGTGGCTACTGTGCCCGATACGAAGAAGTATGGCTTCACCATCTTCGTGGAACCGGACGATGTGCTTGCCGACAAGTATGGCATCCGTACATTGGAGGAATTGGCAGCTGAAGCCAAAAAAATCTATGATGCGACTTATCCGGAGGATGCGGGCAAGTATGACGATGACTATACCCATCCGAATAACCCGCTGAATCGTTGGGTGAGATACCATATCCTGAACCGCGATGTGAAGGGATGGGACTACATCACCACGTTGGAGTTGCATTCGGGTATTGTCAATGGAGCCATCGGTATCAAGACAGACTTGATGAACCCCATCGACTGGTATCAGACCCTGTTGCCTCACACGATGATCAAATTCGAGCAGCTGACCATGCGTGAATATACCGGCAACGGCACATTGGGCGAACGCTATGCCAACCGCCGCTACGACAAGAACTATCAGATTGAGGGTGCCGAAATCTCAGCGGTCATTGAAGACTCACTGGTGCAGGATGCCCCTAACGGACGCTACTTCTACATCAACGAGATGCTCGCATTTACTACTGACGTGCGCGACAAGGTGCAGAACATGCGCATCCGTATGGACTTCTCGACCATCTTCCCTGAAATCATGACCAACGACATCCGTTTGAACGGTGACCCGACCGTGGATGATAGCAATACGACGCCTGATGAAACGTTCAAGAACGGACGTAACTACTACTTCCCCGACGGTTATCTGGATGGTGTGAAGTTGAACGGAAGTAGCTTCGTCTATCGCCGTCCGCACTGGAACTTCTGGAGCTACTGTGGCGATGAGATGAACCTTTTCGGTGACTACAACTTCGAATTCCGTCTGCCGCCCGTTCCTTACTCCGGAGAGTGGCAGGTGCGTTTGGGATTCTGCGCATTGGATACCCGTGGTGTGGCGCAGATTTACTTTGATGATGTGCCACAAGGCATCCCCTTGGACATGCGTATCGGTCTGGACGACGAATCCATCTTGGGTTCTAACTTCAGTGAGGAGTCCGGAAAAGCTTACACCGACTTGACTGATGAAGAGAAGGCCGAAGACCAGAAGGCATTGAAGAACAAGGGAATCTATCGTGGTGCTTACGGTGGCTATCATACAAACGGAAGCAGCATGGGAGAGTTCGTCAACCACGCCACTACGTTCCGCCGCGTGTTGTGCCAGACCTATATCGACAACACGAAGGAACACTACATCCGCATCCGTTGTGCTTCGAAGAGCAAGACCGGTAACAACAACGAGTTCATGGTTGACTATCTGGAACTGGTGCCCAAGAGTGTGTATGGCGTAGTCAACGAAGGTGAAATGGAGGACGATTTGTAATAACGTGACGGAGCCTCCCGCCTTGCTCCCTGCAGAGTGGGGCGGGGTGGTTCCCCCCGATAAAATAAAGAACAGATATGAAACATACGAATAAATTCAATAAAGTGATGGGAGCGGCTCTGATGGCCTTGGCCTTTACGGCTTGCTCCGATGACTGGGACGACCATTACAAGGGGTCAACCACGCTGCTTGACGGATACACTCAGGCTGTGGATCAGAGCTTGTGGAAAACCATCAGCACCGATGCGGATCTGACGAACTTTGCCAGTGTGGTCAAAGCTACCGGCTATGACCTGGTGTTGGACGGCTCGCAAGTGTTCACCGTGTTTGCACCGACCAATGATAACTTTACTGCCGAGGAGGCTGAAGCATGGATTGAAAGATATGCTTCGGAGGTAGCTGCGGGTGTGAAGGACGATGACAACGAGACTTTGAAAGAGTTTGTGAAGAATCACATCGCTCTGTACAACCATTCGGTCTCTTCGAAAACCGAAAAGACCCTCTCCATGCTCAATGGCAAGTACCTGTCGCTGACCACGGAGCAGTTGGGCGGAAAGAGATTCCTCTCTGCCAACGTGAAGCATACCAACGGTGTGTTGTTTACACTTGACGGTGAGGTGGAGTTCTTCAGCAACGTCTTTGAATACCTGAAGAAGGACACCAATCTGTCTCATGTGGCAGAGTTCCTTTACTCTTACAACGAGTATGAATTTATCCCCGAACTGAGTGTGGAGGGCGGTATCGTTGATGGAAAGACTGTCTATCTCGACTCCGTGAGCCAGTTGGAGAACGAAATCATGTCAATCTATCTCGGTAAAATCAACTCGGAGGACTCTACCTATTGGATGGTGGTGCCCACCAATGAAGAGTGGACCCGCCTGACTGAAGAATACACCAACTACTTCAATTACGACGACAAAGTGGCCGGACGCGACTCCTTGAATCGCGTGCAGACAGGTCTGTCGGTGTTGTTGGGAACCGTATTCAGCCGGACAACCAACCCTGCTTTGGAGAGCGGAGACTCTGCCTATTCGACCAACGCATCTAAATATTCATTGCGCAAGTATACTTATGGTTCCAGTGACTTGGCCTACTATGCCTATTACAACACTTTTGCTCCCGGAGGAGTCTTTGAAGGTACAGAAGGAGCAGAATGCAGCAACGGTAAGGTGTTGAAAGCTGCCCATTGGAACATCGACAAGACGCAGACTTTCTTCCAGCAAATTCTGGTAGAGACCGAGTATAGCAAAAACATCAAGGAGAACACTGATGACCAGAGTACGACAAAGTTCCCGTTGGGAATGAAGAGCGTGGCCAGCGACAACCCCTTCTATGACAAGGTGTCCAATAACTATTATTGCGAAATTACCCCCCTGACTACCGCTACCTATCCTGCCGCAACTTTCTACGTTGGAGATGTGCTTTCCAACATCCCTTACGACATCTATGTGGTGACGGCACCTGCCATTGCCGGCGATGTTCTGGCTACTGACACCCTGCCCACCATCATGGAGTGGACATTGGGCTACAACAATCAGGCGGGTGAACCTGTGACAGAAGTCTTGCAGTCGAAGTTGGAAAACAACCCGATGGTGATGGATACCTTGCTGTTGGCAAGCGGAAAGACACTGCCTACCTGCTCATGGGATTTGGAAGATCCGCAGGTGACCTTGCGTGTGAGAAACCGTGTGTCAAGCTCGCAGGTGAGAAAAGGAGAGTACACTCGTACAATGCGCATCGACTGTCTCTTGTTCAAACCGCATGTGGAAGAAGATACAGCCGGTGAATGACAATGGAATGCTCATCAATTTAAAAAATAGATTATGAACCGATATATATTATTTGGATTTACATCGCTGATGGCATTCTCATTGAATGCTTCAGCCCAAGAGGTGAATACAGAAGAGGTGGCCGAAGAGGTTGCCGCCCCTTCAGCTGCTGCAAAGAAGCAGGTGGCCACCCGCGTGGTCAAAGGCCGTGTGCTTGATGCAGTCACCGGTGCTCCCGTTTCCGGTGCAATGGTGCGTGCGGGCGAGATTGACGGATTCAGTGCTTTGACAAACGACGATGGAACTTATGAGGTAAAAGTCCCCACCTTTGCCTCTTCGCTCTTCGTCAGCGGACCGGACTACAACCCGGTTCTCATCGGCTTGCAGAAAGGCGAAGAACAGTATGATGCCCGTCTGTACAATACAGCGTTTGACGCCGAATATACCGGTGCGACCAATGTGCGCAACGACCAGTCGGCCACTGACTTCCAGTATAGCAGTGCCATCAACATCAAGGAGGAAATCCAGAACCAGTTGGGAGCGTACGCCTATACGGTGAACCGCAACGCCACTCCGGGTGTGGGAAGCGTGATGTTCCTGCAGGGATTGAACTCCCTCAATGTCAATGCACAGCCGTTGGTGGTGGTGGATGGAGTCATCCTCGACCAACAGTACGGACGCGAGCTGTTGCACTCCGGTTTTACTAACGATGTGCTTTCAAACATCAGTCCGGCTGACATTGCCAAAGTGGAAATCATGCGCAACGGTACGGCTCTCTATGGTGCCAAAGGTGCCAACGGTGTCATCCTCATCCAGACACGTCGCAGCAACACCATGGCTACCCGCATCACTGCCAGCGCTTCGTTGGGTGTGACGACATTGCCCAAGTACATCGACATGATGGATGCCGAAGAGTATCGTGGATATGCTTCGGAATTGCTGGCCGGTACGGGAACCCGTCTGCAGGATTTCAAGTTCCTGACCGAGAACCCGAACGACTACTATTATCAGCAGTATCACAACAATACCGACTGGAAAGATGAGGTCTATCGTACGGCTTTGACGCAGAACTACGGCATCAACATCAGCGGAGGTGACGATGTGGCCAGCTACAATCTCTCATTGGGTTACACCGGTGCAGAGAGCACGTTGGAATACAACAACCTCAACCGCTTGAACGTGCGTTTCAATACAGACATCAACCTGACCAAGGCGCTGTCTGTACGTTTCGACGCTTCGTATGTCAACCAGACGCGTAACCTTCGCAACGACGGTGCCCCCTCTACCTACGACCAAGGGACTCCGACTTCTCCTTCTTTCCTGGCTTATGTGAAGAGCCCCTTCCTCAGCCCTTACACCTATTCTCGTGGCAGCCTGTCAACCGACCACTTGGACATTGATGACGAGACTTACCTGGACGAAGCCATGGCCAAAGTGTCCAATTACAACTACAAGTTGGCCAACCCGTGGGCTATCAATGAGTATGGCGACGGTGAATACAAGAACCGTTTCGAGACCTCGTTGCTCAATCTGGCAGTGACTCCGAAGTTCAAGTTCAACGACCATCTGTGGTTGCACGAGCACTTCAGCTACAGTCTGGTGAACAACAATGAGAAGTACTATGTGCCGGTGAACGGTGTACCCGACTATTATGTAGATGCTGTGAATGCCTATCGCCAGAACGAGGTACGCTCGCTCTTCTCCAAGCAGGAGTCGATGATGAGTGACACCCGCCTCGACTGGAGCAACCGCTACGATGCACACAACCTGCATGTGTTCGGAGGTGTACGTGTCAACGTCGACACCTATAAGCTGACCTCACTGCTTGGTTACAACACCGGTAGTGACAAAACCCCCTATATCCACAAGTCGTTGGCCAATGCCACCACTTCCGGTGCCAAAGATTCATGGAACTCTGTGGCCTGGTATGCACAGGCCGAGTACGACTACATGAGCCGCTACTATCTGCAGGCCAACCTGACGATGGAGAGTTCTTCGCGTTTCGGTAAGGATGCCGGGCTGGACCTGATGGATGCCGGTTGGGGTATCTTCCCCGGTGTACAGGCTTCGTGGGTCATCTCTAACGAAAGCTGGTTCGCCAAGGTGAAGCCCGTCAATTACCTGCGCCTCTCTGCCGGCTTCGATGTGAGCGGTAACGATGACATCGACTACAACGCTGCACGCACCTACTTCAAGGCATTGCGTCTGCTGAATGATGCATCAGGTCTGACCATCGAAGGCATCGGTAACACCAACATCCAGTGGGAGACAACCCGTCGTTTCAATGTCGGTCTGGAGGCTTCGCTCTTCAACAACCGCTTGTACTTGAGTGCCAACTATTTCAACAGCAAGACTACCGACCTGTTGACTACCCAGAGCCTCAGCATCCTCTCCGGTATGGCGAATACATGGGGCAACGGTGGTGAACTGAAGAATCAGGGATTCGACGTGACTGCCAACCTGAAGGTGTTGGCCACCAAGGACTGGCAGTGGCAGTTGGGTGCCAGTGTAGGACACTACAAGAATGAAATTACCGAACTTCCTACCACCAAAGATGGCGGTAAGTTTATAGAGACAGAACTGTACGGTGCCACTATCCGCACTGAAGTGGGGCAAGCTGCCAACGTCTTCTACGGATACAAGACACAGGGCGTGTTTGCTACAAGCGAAGCTGCTGCAGAGGCCGGACTCGGCATCAAGGATGCTACCGGTGCTAAGATTCTTTTCGAAGCCGGTGATGTACACTTCGTGGACAAGAACAGCGACGGCATTATCGATGAGAACGACCGTTTCGTCATCGGTGACCCCAATCCCGATTTCTATGGTAACATCTTCACGACGCTCTCTTACAAGCGTTTCAAACTGGATGTGAACTTCAACTACTCGTTGGGTGGCGATGTCTATAACTATATGCGCTCACAATTGGAAGGCGGCAACCGCTTCATGAACCAGACCACTGCCATGCTCAACCGTTGGCAAGTGGAGGGACAGGTGACTTCGATGCCCCGCGCCACATTCCAGGATCCGATGGGCAATGCCCGCTTCAGCGACCGCTGGATTGAGGATGGCAGCTACCTGCGTCTGAAGAGTGCCACCCTGTCGTATGACCTCCCATTGGCTTCAGAGTACATCCAGGGACTGCAGTTCTGGGTGCAGGGAAACAATCTGCTCACATTCAGCAAGTATTTGGGCAGCGATCCTGAGTTCACCTCTACTTCATCCGTCATCGGTCAGGGTATCGACATGGGTGCATTGCCTCAGAGTGCCTCTGTAGTAGTAGGTGTGAAGATTAATCTCTAAAAAACAAAAACATGCATAACGATATGAAATCAATGAAGAAATATATCAATGTTCCGGCAGGCAGACGCCTCTGCGCGGTGGCCTGTCTGGCAGGTGCACTGGCATCCACTACCGTACTGACTTCCTGCGAGGACTTCTTTGAGCAGGATTCCAGCTATGTAATCTATGAGGGAGACAACCCGCTGAACAGTGCCACAGACACCGTCTATTCGGTTATTGGTATCATGGGTAAGATACAGCAAATCGCCGACCGCACCATCCTCCTCGGAGAGGTGCGCGGCGACCTGATGGACATCAATCAATACACTTCGTCCGACCTGCGCGACATGGCGCTCTTCACCATGAATGATGAAAACATCTATAACCAGCCGCGCGACTATTATGCCGTCATCAACAACTGTAACTATTACATTGCCAATGTGGATACGGCCATCCGCAACAACCGCAACGAACAGATGTTCTTGCCGGAGTATGCAGCCGTGAAGGCTTACCGTGCATGGACCTATCTGCAATTGGTGATCAACTATGGCAGTGTGCCCTTCGTGACTGAGCCTATCCTCACACAGGAGCAGGCAGATGCCGACTATCCCCGCTACGGCATTCAGGAGGTCTGCGACTATTTTATTCAGGACCTGGTGGGACTGGAAGAGGTGGAATATCCCGCTTACGGTGATATCCGCGGATTGAATTCCCATCTTTTCTATTTCCCCATCCGCATCCTCTTGGGCGACCTCCACTTGTGGGCCGGAAACTACCGCGAGGCAGCGTTGAACTATTACGGATACATCAACCGCCGCAATGGAGACAACTCTTTCTACGCAACGACGACATCCCATTATCGTTGGCGTAATGAAGATTGGGGAAATGCCCTCAACTCTTCCTCTTTCGACAACAGTGAATACAACAATCCCCAGTCCGAATTGATTACGTTGATTCCCGGTGACTCAATCCCATCGGAAGGTGTCTATAGCCAACTGCGCAATCTGTTCAATTCGTGGACCTCTTCGAATGGCGAGCTGAATGAGGAGAACGATGGAAAAGTAAGCCTTGTGCCCTCTACCGCATTGAAGGAGTTGTCTGCCGCCCAAGTGCATTGTGTGGTGACAACCAATGCCGCCGGAACCATGTTGGCAGACACACTCTATGCACCCAGCAAAATCGATGGATTTGATTACCCCGGTGACCTCCGTCTTTGGGCTTGGTACGGACGCTACAGCGAACGGCAGATTCTGATTGACAATGTGCAGACTGAGGGACAGATGATAGATAAGTATGCCTCACGCAACGTGCACATCTATCGTCGCATGATGGTGTATCTGCGTATGGCTGAGGCTCTCAACCGGGCCGGGTTCCCGCGCATGGCATACCAGATTCTGGCCACAGGATTGAACAACGATGTCATCGATGAGAAGGTGTTGCCTTATTGCACCAACTTGGATGAACAGGCTTTCATCTCGCAGTTCAATTTCCCGAATACCAATTATAGACTCTATTCGGCATCGACGTTACTCTCTTTTACGAGTCAGGCTAATACAATCGGTATCCACAGCCGTGGTTCCGGTTTCTCCGATGCCAACAAATATTATCAGATGCCTGAAGGCGATGCCTCTTGCCAGGATGCAGCCGATTCATTGGCTTACCAGATAGAGAAAGTGGAAGACATGATTGTGGATGAAGGCGCGTTGGAATTCGCTTTCGAGGGAACCCGTTATTACGACCTGATGCGTGTGGCTCTGCGCCGTGGCGAACCTGCCTATCTGGCTGACAGGGTCTATGCACGTAGCGGTAAAGGCAAGAATGCCATCCAGACCGACCTTTATGACACCAACAACTGGTATCTCAACTGGGGTGGCCAGATTGGGTTGAAATAAGTAGAGACGAAAGAGTGAAGGATGAAGTGTGTCCCCGTGGGGGCAGTGGCTTTGTCTTTCACTCTTTTTCCTTATATGCACTATTCCTGATTCTTAATTTATCAAAGAACAACATTATGAAGAAAAAAACATTTCTTACATTTCGGAAGGCACTGGCGCTCTGTGCACTGTCTGCTCTGCCGGTGTTCGGCCTTGCAGCCAACAAGAAGACCACGGTCGAGCAGGTGTCCGGTACAGTGACACTCAGTGAGGACATCGATTACATCGTCACGGGAGAGGAACCTTTCGCTGCCGGAGCTGTCATCGATATCACCAATACGGAGAATGCCGTGGTCATCCTTACACAGGTGAAACCTTCCAAGGCCCTGACATCGTACTTGGGCAATATCCGCATCAATGGAGCCAAAGCCGTAAAGAACACCAACTGCATGGTGAAGATTTATGCCGATGGCTGTATCATCCTGCCCCATGGCAACAGCATAAAGCCACTGGTTGTCTATACTGAGACTGACCAACAGGGTGAGTCTGCCTCGTTTGGTGTGGGCAACCGTCAGTCGTTGGCCAATCATGCGATGAACAACAAAATCCAGAGCTTTACCCTGAAGCGTGGTTATATGGCTTGGTTCGCTACCAAATCGGGTTCTACCAATCCGGGATACAACCGCATCTTCATTGCCGACAAGGAAGACATCGAAGTGAATCTGCCTGCCATTCTCAGCAAATCCATTTCAGCCCTGCGCGTCAGCCAGTGGAACGATACGAGCAAGAAGGGATATGCCGGATGGGATCCTGCTTACAACGAACCGCTCAATACCACTTGGTGCTACAGTTGGGATGCCGGCATCAACATCTGGGACGACCGCGAGTATGTGACCCACCACCACCACGAAGGCTGGCCGGGCATAACGGATGTAGGCAACAACGGTACATCGCCCAGCATTTTGGGTAACAATGAGCCGGACAATACAGGCGACGAGCGCGAACAGGTCAACACTGTAGCCGAAGTGTTGGCCACTTGGCCGGAGATGATGGCCACCGGTCGCCGATTGGGCTCACCCGCCGTAGCGGGCAACTATTCCTGGCTCTATGAGTTCATGGACTCTATCGATGCACGCGGATGGCGTTGCGATTTTGTAGCAGTCCATTCCTACTGGTACAGCGATTGGTCCAGTTGGCAGAGCACGCTTTCCGGAATCCGTAACCGCACGGGCCGCCCCCTTTGGATTACCGAGATGAACTACGGTGCCAACTGGACCGGCTGGCCGGGCAGCGACCGTACGGGAAGTGCAGCCAACTATGCCATCCAGACCCAGCACATGAATCCCGTGATTGACGGGTTGGAGAATACTCCTTGGTTGGAGCGCTATGCTGTCTATAACTGGGTGGAAGACTGCCGCATGGTCATTGATGGAAGCATGAAGCTGACCCCGTTTGGTGAATACTATGCCAACAAGGAGTCGGGCATAGCTTACAATGCTACTTATGAAGTCGTTCCGAAATTGCCTAAGATGACAGCACCGGACGGATTGTCCTTGCAATACGACAAGAAAGAGACTACTGCCACCTTGCAGTGGAATGAATATAACGGCGAGTACAATGCATCCATGAAGGTGATGCGGCGTAAGTCGGATACATCCGGCTGGGAAGCCGTGGCTGAGATTCCTTTGCAGGAAGAGGCTGCAACCTATACCTGGCAGGACACAGAGGCTATCAGTGGCTATTCCTACCGTGTGGTTGTGGTGGATGCAGCAGGTAAGGAGTACAAGACCAATATACAGACGGCTGTCATTACCGACTTGGAAGCGGGCGACGGCATGTTGATTGACGGAGTCGAACGTTACGTCGGTGGCAATGTTTTTGTCAACGGTGACTTCGACTTTGGAACATCCGGCTGGACAGATGGTACAGATGCACTGCTCAGCAGTGAGTATTACAGCGTCTTCCCTGTAGGCGGTGTTGATGGCAAAGCCTATTTGCAGGCACATGGTCATGAAATTTCCATGAACAAAGTTGGTGCTGTCAAAACATTGGTAGAGGTGGTGCCCGGACAGGAGTATTATGCCTCTCTCTCCATACGTAATGCAGCGAAAGCCTGTGTACATCGTTTGAGTCTGACCATCGATGGAAGTGCGGAAGACAGTGTGGCACTCAATGCACCGACCCAGATGACCAGTTGGACCAGCACCACTGCCACGTTCAACAGCGGCACTTACAGCAAAGTGATGTTCTCTGCCCGTCGTATGGAGGGGCTCTCGCAGATAGACAAGGTCATACTCTGCCCGTTGTTCAAAACTCGTGAAGAGGCTTTGGCCGATGGAATTTCGTGCATGGCAAAGCGTGGGGCGGTTGTCGTTGAGTGGCTGAAACCTGTTCATCCCGAATTGGCAGAGGAGTTGCAAGGTGTTCTTGATGCACCGCAAGGCGAGGGCGAAGCGGCTTTCTACCTGTTGCAGGATGCTGTCGATGCAGCTCTTCAGGCTGCGGCAGAGAAGCCTTCGGTAGATTCTTTGCTGGCCGTGGTTGAGGTGTTGGCCGCCTATAACTTGCCGGGAGGCAGTGAGATGGCTGCTGCAGCAGAGAATGCCCGTGCTGCCCGTGCTGCCGCCGACCGTGTGGCCGCCTATGCCGCTTTGCGGGAGGCTGTAGATGACTGTTTCCCCTATGTCTATGCCGATGATTATATCAAATATCCCTCTTTCGAAGCCTATACGGCTGATTGGAAGTTGAAGTCGGGCTCATACACCGGTGGCAGCCAGATTATCTCCACCTTGGGTGGAAAGCGTTGCTGGAGTGCCATGTGGACAGGCATCAGTGCTACCGAGGGAGCTGCTAAAAACATGCAGATAAGTCAGGTGGTGGAAGGACTTTCTCACGGACTCTATGCCTTGGAGTGCAAGGCTACGACCGACCACTATTGTCTCTCCGACCAGCATGGATGGATGGTGTCCGGTACTGACACCCTGAACACTCCTATGCTCAGCTTCGACCATCTGGACATTCCGGCTGTGCCCGATTCGCTTGTATGGGAAACATTGGCCACACCGGCAGTCTATGTCGAAGAGGGAGGTAAGGTGACTGTCGGCTTTACCGGCTCCAAGCAGGGAGCTACCGACAATGCATGGAAGGAGTTGTGCAACCCGACTGCTACGGGCGACTTGCGTGAAGGCTGGTGGGCTGCCACCGAATTCACTCTGCGTTTCCTCCCCATGTACCGTACTGCAGTCGATGCAACCGGTTGGGGAGTCATCTGTCTGCCCCGTCAGATAGTGACGAGTGCCGATGTACGCCTTTATCGGATAGCCGGTATCCTGTCCGACTATACAGCCCTCTGTCTGGAGGAAGTGGGCGAGGAGACTGTGGCCGGTGAACCCTACATCTTCTATACGACAGATTCTGTAGTTATCTTCCACGAGCGGGGCGAGGCTGTGGCAAAAGCCTCTACGGTCAATGATATGCGCGGATTCTTCACCACCAATGCCAGGGTGCCTGCCGGAAGCTATGCCTTCAGCGAAGGCAAATGGTATCGGGTAGCCTCTTCGGACCGTCCGCAGATTGGAGATTTTCATGCCTTTTTGCGCCAGACTACCGGACTCACTGTGCACGACTCATGGGCCGGACGCACCCTGCCTATTGAAGGAGCTGCCGAAGAAAATGCCGATGGCATTGGAGGAGTGACGACTGATTCCGCTCTCGGTGAGGATGCAGATGTCTATACCATCGATGGCCGTCGGGCTACTGACGCCGATTCGCAACGTGGTGTCTATATCCGTGTGTCGGGTGGAAAATCGCAGAAAGTTGTGAA